>CAXUNV010000359.1:0-5342 GCA_964252355.1 uncultured Chthoniobacterales bacterium
GGGCGACACGCTCAAAGACCGCAGGCCGACGCCGACCAAAATGGGCAGCGCCTCTGGGTCGGCACCCAGTTCGCCGCACAACGAGAGCGGCAAATCCAGCGCCGCAGCCGCGGTCACCACGAGCCGCAGCGTTTCCACGACCGCCGGGTGCAGGCCGTCCCCATACGCTTCGAGTTCGGGGTGTCCACGCTCCGCGGCAAGCACGTATTGCGTCAGGTCGTTGCTGCCGATGCTGGCAAAGGCTACCCATGACCGGAACCGCGCCAGGGTCAGCGCGGCCGCCGGCGTTTCCACCATGGCGCCCAGCGGGACCGGCCAGCGGTGGGGCACGCCACGAGACCGCAATTCGGCACTGGCCGCAGCGAGTTCTTCCGCAATGGGCGAGAGGTCGTCCCCGTCGGTCACCATGGGCACGAGCAGGCGCAGGTCCCGCCCGTGACCCAGCCGCAGCAGGGCACGCAGGTGCGCCTGGAGAAAAGGTCGGTGACGCAGGAGCAGACGCACGCCGCGGACGCCCAGAAAAGGGTTGGCTTCCACCGGCCCTGGCAAAAACGGCAATGGCTTATCGCCGCCCACGTCCAGCAGTCGCATCACCAACGGGCCGTCGTGCCATGCTGCCACCGCCTCGGAAAGCCTCTCGTACTGGGTCGCCTCGTCCGGTGGCGAGGAAGACGAATCAAAAGCCAGTTCCGTCCGAAACAGGCCGATGCCGTCCGCCCCTGCCTCGAGCGCGGCGCGGACCTCTGGGGCGTTGCGGACGTTGGCGTGCACCGCCACCGTCGTTCCGTCACGGGTGACGGCGGGCAGGCGCGCGCGGTCGCGCAGGTCGACGGCTCGGTCCCGGTCCCGCTGACGTTGTGCGAGCAAATCGGCCACGCGGGCGGGATCGGGGTCGCGCTCGACCTCGCCAGACGCACCGTCGAAGGCGAGCCGGTTGGCCCTGCGGAGAGGCTCCAGGTCGACGCCGCTCAGGAGTGGGATGCCGGCCGCGCGGGCGAGGATCGCGCCGTGCGAGAGCGGGCCGCCGCCGCGTTGGATGACTCCCTGCAGGCCTGGTCCCTGAACCGTGAGGAAGATGGCCGGGGTCAACTCTTCACACACCAACACGAACGGCCCGTCGGGTAAGGTGGCTGATCGGTCGTTCGAACCCGCGGGCCGCAGGGCGGCTGCACCCGCGTCGCCCGCCGCCCGAAAATCGGCTGCCCGTTGCCGCGCATACTCGTCGGGAGAAGCCATTTGCGCGGTGGCGGCTTCGTCGGTGGCTTGCAGCCAGGCGGCGGCTGGGGACAACTGGTGTTCGGCGATCAGCGTGCGGGCGCGCTCGCGCAGGGATGGATCAACGACCAGCAGGCGCTGCGCCCTGAGCATTTCCGCGACGTCACGGTCGGCGACCGCGCCGACCCGCGCGACCAAGTCGGCGGCGGCCTGCGTCAGGGCTCCGTCCAAGGCGGCTAAACCCGCCGGCACCTCGTCGGGGGGCAAAGACTCGTGACTTACTCGCGTGCGGGCATCTTCCCAAAAGAAAGGCACGCCCACCGCCACGCCGGGGACGGTCCGGCTGAGCGTGCGCTCCGCCTTGGGCGCTTCTTCGGCGGGGCCGGTGCGATCCCCGAAACCGTTTTCAGCCAAGCGCTGGAGGGCGTCGAGCGCCGCCCGAGCCTCGGGGCCTGCCAGGGTGAACCGGACCGTGTGACCTCGCGCGACCTGCATCCGCGCCAGGGCCGTCAAGCCGTCGATGCGTGCAGGCCCGCGCCCGAGCGTGAGGTTCTCCGCCGTCAACTCGACGTGAAACGGTGCCAGCGTTTCCAGCAAGCGGGCGGCCGGGCGCAGGTGAAGGCCGTGGGCGCCCGTCACCTGCACCTCCCAAGGCAGCGCGTCGGGGGACGATGGGGCGGGCGGCGCGGGTCCCGTCGGCGAGGTCTCGACCGCGGCAACGCCCGGTTCCTCACCTAAATGTTCAACCTTAGCCACCAAGCTCTCACGGGCGGCCGCCGCCACCACGCGCAGGTCCGCACCGGTCCGCGACTGCACCGCCGCGGCCACCGCACCTTCGGTCAGCGGTCCGGCGCTGAGCCACACCGCCGGGAGCGGTGGGTCGCACAGCTCAAGGGCCAGTTGCGCGGAAAGGAGGGCGCTGCCCATGTCCATCAGCACCAAGACGCCGTCCGGGCCGTGGACGCGGCGCACGGCCCCTTGGATGTCCAGGGCGTCGGTCCCGAGTTCGGCAAAATCAGGACCGACCCCGCCTGCGGCCGCAAGCGGCACGTCCGGCCCGATCGTCTGTCGGACAAGGTCGGCCACGGCTTCGGCAAGGCGTCGGCTGTGGGAAATGAGGACTAAGCCAACCATGCTTGATCCGAAGGGACGGCCGCGCGTCGGGGCACCGTGCGAAACGCGGTGGGTTCGGTTTAAGGGCCACACGCCTCCGCCAACGCGGCGAACAGCAGCGCCGCGGAGGTGGCGCCGGGATCCTGGTGGCCGACGCTGCGCTCGCCCAAGTAACTCGCCCGCCCTTTGCGAGCGGTGAGCGGAACGGTCTCGCGGCATTTTGCCTCGGCGAATGCGGCAAGTTCGACTAGGTCGCCTGACGCAAAGTCAGCTCCGCCGGCGAGCTCCGTCAGGCGTTCGGCAACCGGTTGCAGCACGTCGAGCATGGTTTTGTCACCCAGGGCAGCCTTGCCACGGCTGGCGACGGCCGCGACACCGCGGCTCAGGGCGGCGGCGAAGTCCCCGGCAGAGGCCTCTTGCCGGTTCCCCAAGGCCGCGCCAGCCTGCAGGAACAAGGTGCCGTAGAGCGGGCCGCTCGCCCCACCGACCGTGCTGATCAACGTCATCGCCACGGTTTTGAGCATCTCACCCAGGTCTTTCTGCTCGGATAACCCGTGCTTGGCCCGGACCGCCGCGAAACCGCGCGCCATGTTGAGGCCGTGATCGGCGTCGCCGATCGCGGAATCGAGATCGGTCAGGCGACTTTGGTTGGCGTCCAGGAGGTCGGCGTAACGGTCCAGCCAACGCAGAACTAACGGAACATCAAACACGAGGGGCGTACGAGGATCGCGCATGATTGTCGAGGTTGCGGCAAGGTTGCCAAAATTGGGGAGGTGGCGTGCTCGGACCGAAACTGGCGAGTGAGAGCCGCGCAGCTTAACAGCCCCAACGCAACGCGGGGGTGTGCACGGGGGCGTCCCAGAGCGCTTTGGAGGCGTCATCAAGAAGCAGCACGGTCAACGCGGCTCCCGCCATCTCGAGGCTGGTGATGTAGGGGCCGACCAAGCTGCGGGCCACCGCCAGGCCACGGTCGCGCAGCAGGGCGTGGGCACGGCGGAAAACGATGTAGAGTTCAAGGAGGGGCGTGCCGCCCAAACCGTTCACGAAGAGCAACACCTCGGCCCCACGCGGCGGGGCGAGGTCGTCCAGGATGGGCGTCAGCAGTTTTTCGGTGACCTCATCAGCCGGCAGGAGTTTGGTGCGCTCACGACCGGGTTCCCCGTGGATCCCGACGCCAAGTTCCATCTCGTCCGGACCCAGTTCGAACGTCGGCTTGCCGGCGTGCGGCACGGTGCAGGGCGCGAGCGCCATGCCCATGCTCCGGGCCTGCCGGTTGACGGCCCGACAGACCTCCGCGACCTCGGCCAACGACCGTCCGCCTTCGGCCGCCGCGCCGGCGATCTTTTCGGCGAGCACGGTGGCCCCGACGCCGCGGCGACCGGCCGTGTAAAGGCTGTCTTTGACGGCCACGTCGTCGTCGATGATCACCGCTTCGACCGGGATCCCGTCCGCCGCGGCGAGTTCCGCGGCCATCTCGAAGTTGAGGACGTCTCCCGTGTAGTTTTTGACGATGTGCAAGACGCCGGCACCGCCATGCACCGCGGCGGTGGCCGCGACGATTTGGTCTGGCGTGGGGCTGGTGAAGACCGCACCCGGGCAAGCAACGTCCAGCATGCCACGGCCGACGAAACCGCCGTGCAACGGCTCGTGTCCGCTCCCGCCACCGGACACCAGCGCAACCTTGCCTGGCACGGGTCCGCCGGCGCGCGCCAGGAAGTGCGGGTCAAAATGCGCCTTCACCAAGTCGGGATGCGCGGCTTCCAGGCCAGCCATGGCCTGCTCCACGACCATGTCCGGGGAATTGATAAGCTTCTTCATGGGGGGAGTGAAAAACTCTGCGTCTTAGAGGTAACACCGGGCGCGGCGCGCACGTCCAATCGCAAATTGCAAATCGCAGGGCAGCGCCGGCGTCCCGACGGGTAAACGCTTGGCGGTGGGGTGCGGTCGGCCCGGGACGGGCGGGACGCCCGCGCTTCCCTCAAACTCTCGGAAACCGGCAACCCGGAACTGAGAACCGGCCACCCGCGCGACGCGCGTTATTCCACGATTTGCACCGGCGTGCCCACTTCGACGTTGTTGAAAAACGTCTCCGCCATGCGTCCCGGCATCCGGATGCAGCCGTGAGAAGCCGGGTAGCCCGGCAGGTAACCTTCGTGCATGCCGACGCCGCCGGTGATGCGCATGAAAAACGGCATCGGGGCCCCTTTGAAGGCGGCGCCCGGTGGTTTGGGATCTTTGCCAACCTCCACGTCTTTCTGAACCACGTTGCCAATGCCATCCACGTAATCGCCGTAGAGGCTGGAGGCGTGATCCCGATCCTTTTGAATGATCTTGAAGTTGCCGGGTGGCGTTGCATGACCTTCCCGACCCGCGGAGACCTGGGAAACGCCGACGAGTTGGCCGCCTTTGTAAAAGTACGCCCGTTGTTCGTTCAGGTAAATGGCCACCGACGGCGGTCCTTGAACCCCGTCGCCATCCCAATAAGAAATTGGGTCGTAACCAGGTCCCGTGGAGTCGACCGACCCTGTCGCGGGCAGGTAGGCAGTGCCTGGGTTGGCTAGGCGCGCCTTTTCGCTGTCTCCGCACCCAGACAGCAGGCAGACCCCGACCGCCAACCACGCAAGACGACAAAAAGCCTTCATAGACTAACTAGAGGCGCTCAGATAGAGGCTTTGGCTATCATCGTCAAGCGCCGCTAATTATAAAGCGCCCGCCCGCAGATTTTGGCGGACGGCGCCGGGCGGGCGCCGGTGCCGTTGGTCGGGCGGCGCTTTATGCTATTCTGGCGGGTCAGCCATGCCGACTTACGAGTACCGTTGTGAGAAGTGCGAGGGAACCTTCGAGGCCTTTCAATCCATGAAAGACGCCGCCTACACCATCTGCCCCAAGGCGCTTTGCCGGCAGGAAGAGTGGGGTGAGGGCAAGGTGAAACGCCTTCTCGGCACCGGGGCGGGGCTGATTTTCAAAGGATCGGGATTCTACATCACCGACTACCGCAGCTCCGGGTACAAGGA
>CAXUNV010000360.1:0-4215 GCA_964252355.1 uncultured Chthoniobacterales bacterium
CTGCACGGGTTTACCCCGCCCCCCTTGCTTGCCCTCCGGATCGCACGCACGTTGGCTTCACCCCCCAGCATGAGGACTCTCCTTTTTCTCTCGTCCTTCCTCCTCACGGCCTTGGCCCAGCCCTGCTCGGCTTGGACCAACGGCGAACTGCTCCTTTGGATGGATTCGGACCGTGCCCAAGCCCTGCAACCGTTGGTCCAGAAGTTCGAGCGCGACCTCGGCATCAAGGTACAAGTCGAGGCGCCAGGCAAACTCACCGACAATTACCCCATCGCCGCCCAATCCGGCAAAGGTCCCGACGTGGTCATCTGGGCGCACGACAAGGTCGGCGAATGGGCCGACGGCGGCTTGATCGCCCCCGTGGACGTCCCCGACGACTTCAAAAGGGCATTCCTGCCCAAAGCGTGGGAAGCGGTCACGCACCGGCAGAAGTGCTGGGGTTACCCGATCAGCTTCGAAGTCGTCGGGCTGATCTACAACAAAAGGTTGCTCGACGGCGCACCCCCCGCGCAGGTTTCCGAACTCCTGACGTTCAACGACGCTTTCAAGCGCCGGTATCCCGATAAGATGAGCATCTTGTGGGAGTACAGCAGTCCGTTTTACTCGTGGGGCATCCTCGCCAGCGCCGGCGCGTACATCTACGCCAAGACGGCGGAGGGGTACGACCTCCACAATGTCGGCGTCGACCGACCTGGCGCGGTCGAAGCTTTGGGCGACATCGTCCGTCTGGTCCAGGCCGGCATCCTGCCGAAGAGCGTGCCGGACAACGCCATGCCCAAAGAACTGATGGCCCAAGGTCGGCTGGCCATGATGATCTCCGGGCCTTGGGATTGGCCCGATCTCGTCAAAAAGGGGGTCGACTTCGGCGTCGCGCCCGTTCCCGGGATGGACGGCCAGCCCGGTCACGCGTTCATCGGCGTATCGGTGGCCTACGTGAACAGCACCTCGCCAAACCAGGATCTGGCGAACGAATTCATCGCACACTACCTCATCACCGACGAGGGCTTGGCGTTGGCGAACGCCGCCAAACCACTGGGGCTGCCGGCGCTGACCTCCTACTACGAGAAGCTGGCGAAGGAAGATCCTTTGCTTCGCAGCATGAAGGCGTGCGCGGATGTTGGCGAGGTGATGCCGAACATTCCGCAGATGGGACGGTTTTGGACCGCGATGGCGGCGGCCATGCAGATCGCGACCATCGGGCTGGCGTCTGGCCCGGAGGCGTTGCGCCAAGCCGCCGAAAGCATTCACCGCTGACGCCAGCCGGCCCGTTGGCCACGTCCGGCCTTGACCCGCCCCGCGTCGCCGCCGTAGGGATGCTCAGCATCGGAGCGGTCCCCCGGGTGCGTGGCTCGCTCTGAAGACCGACCGCCTGCGTTCCCCCGATCCATCCTCCCATGAAAGCCATTCTCTACGAAGCCCCCCGAAACTTTTCCTACCGGGACGTCGCCGAACCGAAGACGCTCCCCGACGAGGTCCTCCTGCGGGTCGATGCCTGCGGCCTGTGCGGCACCGACCTGCACATCCATGAGGGCGAGTTCGCGCCACGGTTCCCACTGATCCCCGGCCATGAGTTCACGGGCGAGATCGTCGAGGTCGGGTCAGAGGTTAAAGGCTTCACCTCCGGCCAACGCATCGTCGCCAACAGCAACGTCGCTTGCGGCACCTGCTTCTACTGTATGCGCGGCGACTTTTTGCTGTGTGAAAACCTGGGTGCCTACGGCGTGACGTTGAACGGCGGTTTCGCGGATTACCTGAAGGTGAAGGCCGACCGCGTGTTCGCCGTCAACCACCTGAGCCCGCGCGAGGCGGTCATGGTCGAACCGACCGCCTGCGCCCTGCACGGCATGGAGGTGCTCGCGGCCAAACCGGGCAGCGACGTGCTGCTCTTCGGGGCCGGCCCGACTGGGCAAGTGCTGGCGCAGTTGGTCAAGCTAAACGGGGCGGCGCGTTTGGTCGTGGCGGCGCCCCCAGGGCCGAAACTCGATCTGGCCGCCAAACTTGGGGCTGACGAAGTGGTGCCGATGGACCGCCACGATCCGGAGGTGCACCGGCGGCGGCTGCGCGAGATCAGCCCGAACGGCTTCGATTACGTCATCGAGGCCACCGGCGCAGCCTCGGTCTGTGAGGAGGCGCTTCGCGTGGTCCGGCGACGGGGGACGGTTCTGGTGTACGGCGTCTACACCGAATCGGCCTTCGCCAAATTCAACCCCTTCGACGTGTTCCGACGCGAGATCAGCATCAAGGGCTCGTTCGCGCAAATCGACAGCTTCGCCCGCGCGCTGGCCTACTTGGAAAGCGGCAGGATCAAGGTCGACGAGATCGTCACCCAAGAAATCCCGTTGGCCGAGTACCAGCATGCCCTGGATGCGGCGTGGGCACGCGAAGGCGTTAAGACGGCCATCGTGCCCGCCGCTTGAGCAAAGCGGCGGCACCGCCGCCCAGCCCGAGCCGACCGGCCACGGCGGGACGCACCTTTCAGAGACCGTTGAGGGATCCGCACCATGTCACAAGCATCCGAAAGCCCTCCGGCGGTGGTTGGCCCGAGCCATTGCGAAATCTGCAAGCGGCATTTCGACCCTGCCGACTTGGTGCCCTTCGAACTGATCCGCCCGGGCCTGTACGAGCTGATGGCGCGCGAACACCCCGCCATCCAGGACGATGGCGTGGTCTGCTTGGACGACCTGAACGCTTACCGCAAGCGCTACACCGCAAAGTTGCTGGAGGAAGAGAAAGGCGAGATCACGGCCCTCGAAAAAGAGGTGCTGGAAAGCCTGCATGAGTCGGACCTGCTCGCCAGCAACCTCAACGAAATGCTGAACCGCCGGCGCACGTTCGGCGAGGCCCTTTCCGACCGGATGGCGAACTTTGGCGGCAGTTGGGCATTCATCCTGACCTTTCTCGGCATCCTGGTCGTTTGGATCGCCACGAACGCGGTGTTGCGGAAGCCCTTCGATCCATATCCGTTCATCCTCCTCAACCTTCTGCTCTCCTGCGTCGCCGCCCTGCAGGCGCCGGTCATCATGATGAGTCAGAACCGCCAGGAGGAACGCGACCGCTTGCGGGCGGAGGAAGATTACAAGATCAACCTGAAAGCCGAGCTCGAGATCCGCACCCTGATCGCCAAAATCGACCAGCTGCGCCAGCACCAATGGCGTCGCTTGCTCGAACTGCAAAACATTCAACTCGATCTCATGAACGAGCTGCACCGAAACCGCGTCCGGCATGGGCACGGCGGCCCTTCGGAGGGTTGATCCCGCACTTGGGCGAGCGAAGAAACGCTTGCGACGACCATCCCGCGTGATAGCCTACTCGCTCGCTCGCTTGCCCCTGCTCGGGTGGTGAAATGGCAGACACGTACGTTTGAGGGGCGTATGCCGCAAGGCGTGGGGGTTCAAGTCGCCCCCCGTGCACTCACCAAGCCGTGACGATTGCGAGGGTGCGAGGGTGCCAGGTTGAACGGGACGAACGAACTTTCGCTTGATCCAGGGTTCGCCGAGCTTCTGGTCGACAGCCACGCCCGGTTGGTCGGCCGCTCCCTTCTCGGTCAGGACGACCCAGGACAAGAACCTCTCGCCCGGTGGCTTTATCAGCAGGCTCCCTTCTGCCTCCTGGCGCACGACACGTCCGCGGACCCGCATTTCGTCTACGCCAACCGAGCCGCGCAAGCCTGCTTCGGCTACACCTGGCAGGAGTTCACCACCCTCCCTTCACGCGCTTCTGCCGAGGTGCCCGAGCAGAACGAGCGGCAACGCCTGCTGGAAGCCGTGAGGCGCGACGGCTTCATCGACGACTACCGCGGCGTTCGCATCGCCAAATCCGGGCGACGCTTTTGGATCGAAGGCGCCGTGGTCTGGGAGTTGCTCGACCGACAAGGCGTGCGGCACGGCCAGGCCGCCACGTTCCGCACGGTCCATGACGTGTAGGCTCGCCCATCGGCCCGGCTCGGGAAATTCCGCGCCCGCCCCACCCCGCCGCCCCACCCCACGGCCGCAATGCAGGCCTGAGCAAGCCGGCGGGCCGTGCGGCCTTTTGACCAGGTCAGAGATACACGACGCCAGCGCGTTTTTTGAATGCGTGCGGTGGGCTTGAGCCGCGGGGCGAGCGCTTCCGTCAGGCCGCACGGGTGCTAGCCTGGTCGCCGCGTCGCAGACCGAAGCTTTGCTCCAAAAGGTCAGCCGCCCGCTCCTGTCCGAATCACCGGGGCTGGTGTCCGAA
>CAXUNV010000360.1:4225-5340 GCA_964252355.1 uncultured Chthoniobacterales bacterium
GGGTGTTACCTCCGGCCCTGGCGAGCAGCGATCTTGGGTGAGGTGGGGTGGCTACTTCCCCCCGCCTTTTTCATTTTCCCTCTGGCCTTGGCCACGCCGCGACGCGGCCGAACTCAAGGCATGTTGGCGTCAGCCCGCCGAAGATTGTCCCGTGTACCAGTCTCTCCCAACCACCACTGCCGGCACCCCGTTCCCCGACGGGGTTTGCAGCGGCAGCCGCAGCGTGACCGTGGTGCCTCGGCCCACGTCGCTCCGCACCTCCAATCCGTAGCCCTGCCCAAACAGGCTTTGGAGCCGCCGCTGCAGCAGGGCGAGCGCGTGCGGGCGCGAGCGCGACCCGAAAAAGACGCGCTCCACCTCGGCCGCAGGGACGCCGTCGCCGTCGTCACCTACGGACGCTTCTAGGAAGGCTCCCACGCGGCAGACCGTCAACTGCAAACGCCCGGCCTGCGGAGATGGGTAGAAGCCGTGGTGGACCGCGTTCTCCGCCAGCGGCTGCAGGGAAAACGGCGGGACCAAGCATTCGCCAAGCTGAGGGTCGACGAACTCTTCCACCCGCAAGCGTTCCCCCAGCCGCAACGCTTCGATTTCCAAGTAGGCCTGCACGACCTCCAACTCGGCGTTGAGAGTGACGAAGGTTTCTTCGCCTTGGTTGAACGTTGCGCGCAGGAAATGCCGGAGCCGCCCGGTGGCGCGGGGAACTTCGCGCGGGTTGGTCGTCGAGAGCGCGGCCACGGCGTGGAGCGCGTTGCAGAGGAAGTGCGGGTTCATGCGCGCCTGGAGGGCGCGCACCTCCGCGTCGGCCGCCGCGCGGGCCTGTTCGTCGCGGTCGCGCACCAAGGCGAGGATGGCGAGGATCAAAGCGACGCCGCCACCTTGGAAGACGGGCGCCAGCCCGGCCTGGGTCAGGCTTTGCCACGGCGCTTGGCCCTGCGGGGCGAAGGCGACGGTCAGCCCATCGCGCAGCCAGGAGACGGCGACCGTCAGGCAGAAGCCGACGAGCGGCTGGCTCGCCCACCCCGGCCGCTGCCGCTGCAACATGCCCCCCGCGAGGCCGCCGGCAAGCATCGCGGCCCCGATGGTGCCGAGCGGCAAACCGTCGCGCCAGACCGCCA
>CAXUNV010000361.1:0-5333 GCA_964252355.1 uncultured Chthoniobacterales bacterium
GTCTGAACGCGCTTCGGGCGGGCGGGCCTCGTTGACCGTCAAGGGACGGTTGTCGAGCGAGAACCCGTTGAACTTGCTAATCGCCTCGCTGGCTTGTTCATCGGAGCTCATCGTCACGAACCCAAACCCCCGCGACTTGCCGGTGAGTTTGTCCTGAATGATCTTCACATCAACGACCGTGCCAGCTTGGGCAAAGAGATCCTGCAGATCCAACTCGGTGGTCGCGAAAGACAAATTTCCTACGTACAGTTTAGCAGACATAGATCACGGGTTACCTTGGACACCCTCTCGCGCAGGCACCAGTCCTTGGCGCACTCCATCGCCAACGAGCCGAAACTGCCGACAATACCTCGAACGAAAAGAGTCTCCACGGCCTACGGCATTAAACTGGGTGTTTCAAGAAAATCTTTCGTCCCCTAAACCGCGTAGATGCCCCAGACCGATCATCAGGCGGTCGCCGTCGCCAGGAACGTCTTTTCGGCCGGGTGCCCGGCGTCGGCGTATTCGAAACGGACCGGCAAGGCGATGTCTGGATGCAGGCTCTGGTGCACGGGACAGGTCAGCGCGGCGCGTTCCAACCCGGCCCGGTGCGGATGGTCGGCCGGCACGGGCACCCGGATGGTGACCTCCAGCCCCGCGATGCGCCGGATCGGCTGGGTGGCCATCGTCTTCCGCACGCTCACGGCCATCCCGCGCAGGTCGATGCCGTGTCGTCCCGCGTAGATGCCCATGATGGTGGCCATGCAGCTGCCGAGCGCCGCACCCACCAAGTCGGTCGGGGAAAACGCTTCGCCTTTGCCGCCGTTGTCTGTCGGTGCGTCGGTCGCCAGCGTGGCGCCCGAGGGGCCGTGGACAACCCGGGTGTGGAGTTCGCCTTCGTACGCAACGTCGATTTGAACCATGGGAAGACTATTGCGCAAGATTGCGGCAAGATCGTGCGTGATTGCGCAAGATGTGGTCCTTATCCCCGAACGTCGCCATTCCGCCGGGCGTTTGCCCGCCGCGTGATGGCCAGTCCCACCCGCCGGCACCGCAGGACGAGTCGGCCGTGACGGAGCACCGGCCCTCCGAAATTTTGGCAACCTTGCGCAATCACGCGCGATCTTGCGCAATTACTCAGGGCAACTCGAAGAACCGCCGCGCGGTCTCCGTGGTCTCTTCCGCAAACTCCTCCAGGCGGACGTTCCGCGCTTGCGCCAACGAGGTGGCCGTGTGGCGGACGAAGGCCGGTTCGCACCGTTTCCCACGATGGGGAACGGGGGCAAGGTAGGGTGCGTCGGTCTCGACCATGATCCGGTCCAGCGGCAGCCGCGCGGCGGCCGCGCGCACCTCCGCACCGCTGCGGAACGTGACCAGGCCGGTGAACGACACCAGATGGCCCAGGCTGATGAGTTCCTCCGCCTGGGCCAGACTGCCGTTGAAGCAGTGGAACACCCCTTGAACGCGGTGCCGTTCCAAAATCGCCAAGGTGTCCGACCAGGCGTCGCGCTGGTGGATGATCACGTTTTTGCCGAGTTCGGCGGCCAGTTCGAGTTGTTGCTCGAACGCCACGGCCTGGGCTGCCTTGAGCGCTTCGTCCCGGATCTCCAGTTCCACGGAGCCGATGGACGCCGACCCGAGCGCCGAGCGCACCAAGTCTTCCTTTTCGCGCCGGCTCGGCAGGTAATGGTAATCCAGCCCGGTCTCCCCGATCGCGACCACTTTCGGGTGCGCCGCAAGCCGCCGAAGGCCGTCGACGAACTCCGGGCCATCCACTTTTACCTCGTTTGGGTGGATGCCGACCGCGGCAAACACGCCCGGGTAGGCGTCCGCGATCGCCAGGGCGCGCGCCGCCGACTCCAGGTCTGTGCCGACCGTGACGATCTGCGTCACACCCTGTTCGGTCGCCCGGGCCACCACGGCCGGCAGGTCATCGGCGTAGTCGGGATAGTCGAGGTGGGCGTGCGTGTCGATCAGCATGCGCTGCGTTCCAGGTGTGGGGTTTGACGTTTTCGGTTTGCTGTCCGAAGGCGGCCTTCAACGGTGAACGGCAAACTGCAAACGTTAAACGTCAAACAGTACGTAGCCAAGCGGGGGCTCGTGAACCCTCCAGCGCCGCTTCCGATCACCACTGGATGACTGAACTCGCCCAAGTGAGGCCGCCGCCAAACACGACCAACAGGATATAGTCGCCGATTTGGATGCGCCCCGACCGGTGCGCTTCGTCCAACGCGATCGCGACCGCGGCGGCCGAGGTGTTGCCATAGCGGTCCAAGTTCACGAAGAACTTCTCCATCGGCAGGCGCATGCGTTCGGCGATCGCTTCAATGATCCGGACGTTCGCTTGGTGCGGGATGACGCACGCGATGTCTTCGTACCGGAGACCGGCATCCTCCAAGGCGCGGTTGGCCGCCGTAAACATCGAGGTGACCGCTTGTTTGTAGACCTCTTTGCCGACCATCTTGATCGTGTTCAGGCGGTCGTGGACGTTTTCCGGGGTGATCGGGCAACGGCTGCCACCCCCCGGCATGATGAGGATGTCGGCGAAAGTGCCGTCACTCCCCATGTGGGTCGAGATCACGCCGTGTGAATTGGCCCGGCTGCGCAACACCGCCGCGCCCGCGCCATCGCCGAACAAGACGCAGGTGTTGCGGTCGCTCCAATCGGTGATCACGCTGAGCTTCTCCGCGCCGATGATGAGGACCGTGTCGTAGACGTGGGTGGAGATGAACTGCTGCGCGACCTCCAGGGCGTAGAGGAACCCGGCGCACGCCGCCGACACGTCAAAGCAGGCCGCCTGGGTTGCGCCGAGCCGTTTTTGGACCCAGCAGGCGGTGGATGGAAAGATGGTGTCGGGCGTGGCGGTGGCCACGATGATGAGGTCGATCTCCTCGACGGAAACCCCCGCCTGTTCCATGGCGGCCAAGGCGGCTTTGGCCGCCATCTCGCTCGTGCTTTCATGCGCGCCCGCGATCCGCCGTTCACGGATCCCCGTCCGCGTCCGGATCCACTCGTCCGAGGTGTCCACCATCTGTTCCAGTTCCGCGTTGGTCAGCACCCGTTCCGGGGCGTAGCTGCCCGTGCCGATGATGGAGACGGTGCGGCGTGCTTTACTCGACGGACGTGGCGGCGGCGGCGGTGGTGGTGAGCTTCTCATGGTAAGCCTGCAGGCTCCGGACGATGTGCGGGTTGATGTCGTGCCGGACGGATTCCGCGGCGGCGCGGATGGCGTTTTTGATCGCCAGACGGGAACTCGCGCCGTGGGCAATGATGCAGATGCCGTTCACGCCGAGCAACGGCGTGCCGCCGTACTCCTCGTAGTTGGTCTTCTTGCGGATGGTGCGAAAGGCACCTTCGGCGAGTTTGGCACCCAGCTTGCGGATCGGGGTGCGGTAGAGCTCCTGCTTCAGCCAACCGAAGATGGCGTGGGCGGTCGCCTCCGAAGTCTTGAGCACCACGTTGCCGGTGAACCCGTCGCAAACGACGACGTCGCTCGGGTCTTCGTAGAGGTCGTGACCTTCGATGTTGCCGCGGAAGTTGAGGGGACTGGCCTTGAGCAACTTGAACGCCTCTTTGGTGACGTCGTTGCCTTTCATGTCCTCTTCGCCGATGGACATCAGCGCGACGCTCGGGTTGCGGTACCCCAGCACGTATTCCGCGTAGACCGAGCCCATGACGGCGAATTGTACCAGGTTTTCCGGAGACGAGTCCGGGTTGGCGCCGGCGTCGATCAGGATGAAGATCTTCTTGGCGGTGGGCAGCAGGCAGGCCACGGCGGGTCGTTCGACGCCCTTCAGACTACGCAATTTGAGGACGGACGCTGCCACCGCCGCCCCGGTGTGCCCGGCGGAAACCACGGCCTGGGCCGAGCCGTTCTTCACCAGATCCACGGCCCGGGAGATGGAGGCGTCGCGTTTCTGCCGGATGGCTTTGGCCCCGGACTCGCGCATGTCCACCACCTCGGAGGCGTGCACGATCTCGATGCGCTTGTCTCCAGCCCCCAAGCGTTTCAGTTCCAGGCCGATTTTGGCGGCGTCGCCGACCAAGAAGAGGCCTTCGATCTCAGGGTACGCGCCCAGCGCGTCGACGGCCCCTTCGACGGTGTTGCGTGGGGCGAAATCGCCGCCCATGGCGTCTAAAGCAATCCTCATATCAGCCGAGCGGCAGCGCCCCCACCGAAGGCGTTCGTGGATGGCTGCTTAGCTCAAGACAAAGCGGCGGGCAAATGGAATTAGGGTTTGTTCCTGGCAGATGCCGGGACCGCGGCGCGCCGGCCGAAACCCGCCGTTGGACGGAGGCGAAAACGGGTCCGACCCAGACAAAAAGGCCCGCCGGACCGGCGGGCCTCACCAAACGGGAGACGCGGGATGGGCGCTTGGGACGGCCAGCGCCCCTAAGCGACTTCGACCGTCAAGACTTGGCGGCCGCGGTAGTAGCCGCACGCAGGGCACGCGATGTGGCCCCGCACGCGGCTGCCGCACTGCGGGCACTTGGTCAACTGCGGCGCATGCCAGCGGTTGGCCGCCCGGCGGGTGCGCAGGCGCATCTTGGACGTTTTTCTCTTTGGAACACCCATGTCAGCTCGTCTTTCGTTTCAGGTCCAAACCGTTGAGGGCCTCCCAAGCGCCAGCCGCCGGAGTACCCTCCGTCACTTCCGCCTGCGGTACCCGGGGTCCTGGGCAGACAGTCTCACCGTCCCAATCGCATCGCGGGTGGGCCGGAAGGACGAGCAGGATATCTTCGCGAACGTTCGGCGTCAAGTCGACCACCTCCGGTCCGGTCAGGTCGACTTGCGCCGCAAAATCGGGCACGACGAGCGGCAACACGAACGGCCGCAGGCAACTGACGCACTCGACCTCGACGTCGACCCCCAACCGGCCGGTGGCAAATAAGGACGAGCCCGAGACCCCGACGTGGACGTCGTAAGAGACATGGTCGAGCGGTCGAACGCTCGGATCGTTCAACTCGAGGATTTCGGTTTCTTCTTTGCCCGTCAGGTGAAGACCTTCGGGCGGTACTTGCAAGAGATGAACCTTCATAAGCCTGTGGGCGTCCGATTCGCAGAGGAGCGCGGCGCCTGCCCGCTACCAACGTACCCCGGAAACCGCAAAGGCCAAGCGCCCCGCGCGGTGGAACGTTTGCGGTTTGCCGGCCCAGGACGTTGTCACCCAGACCTTGAAGCGGCACCGTGGTTGGCGGCGCGATCTTGCGGGCGATCCGGTGGGGCGAAAACCCGGCCGGCAGGAAAAAGCAAGCCTCAGGACGGATGCTCGCCGGGCGGTTTGGGCCGGCGGCTTGGCGTGGGCGGGCCGGGCCGGAGGCTCAGCAGTTCCCGGGTGGCCCGGGCCCCGGCG
>CAXUNV010000362.1:0-5331 GCA_964252355.1 uncultured Chthoniobacterales bacterium
GCACGTACCCTTCCAGTACAAAGTCGACGTCGGCAGGCACCTCCAAATCGATGGTCTTGCAGCGGAGCAGTTCCACGGACCGTTTCCGCACGAAGCCGGCGAACAGGATTTCGTCCAGCCCGTCCGGCAACGGTGCGGTCGCCGCAAACGTGTAAGCCGGGTCTCCGCCTAGGCAGACGGCGACCGGCATGCGCTCGTTCCGTTCGTAATACCGCTTCCCGTGGCGGGCAGCGACTTTGTGCACCTGCCAATGCATGCCCGTGGTGCGGCCGTCGTAAACTTGCATCCGGTACATGCCGACGTTGCGCGCACCCGTGTCCGGATCAACGGTGTAGACCGTCGGCAACGTCAGGAAACGTCCCCCATCCCGCGGCCAGCAATGCAGGATCGGCAGTTCCCCGAGGCTGAACGCGTCGCCCGGCTCAAAGCGGTGCACCACCTCCTGGCAAGGCCCGGCACTGACCTTTTTCGGCTTGGCATGAAGCAGGTCGACCCCTTGCCTCAGCAGACCCCAGCCTTCGCGCACGGAGGTTGGCGGTTTGGCCTTCAGGATCAGCCCCATCTGGTGGGCGAGTTCGTCGACGGAGTCCAGGCCGAGCGCGAGCGCCATGCGCCGCGCCGACCCAAGCGTGTTGATCGCCACCGGGAACTGGGAGACGCGCCCGTCCAGCGTCGGCTTCTCGAAAAGCAGCGCTTTGCCGCCGCCCGGCGTCTTCATCTGCCGGTCGGCCAGTTCGGTGATCTCCAACTCGGTCGCCACCGGGTCGTTGACCCGGATGAGCTCACCGGCTTTCTCCAGGGAGATGACGAATTGCGAGAACGATCCGTAGGCCATAAAAGAACGTGGGCGCGCCCACACCTAACCCAACTTATGCCGGGAAGGGTCGGACTCCAACCCGAACCCACCGTTTGGCGCTCCGCTGATCACAAGAAACCAGAGACAAGGAACCAGAGACAAAAGACCAGGCACCGTCTGCCTCAATACCGGATGTATTCGTACCCGGTGCAGCGCTCGTTTTCAAAAAAGGCGGTCTTGTATGGCACCTCTTGGTAGACGATGTCGTCGCCCCAGGGGCCGCCGAAAGGGCCGCCGTACGGGAAGCCACCCCAGTAGCCGTTGTAGCCATAAAACCCGAATCGCGAGAAGTACGGACCACCATAGCCGCCGAAGCTCGTGAACTGGGGACGTTGCTCCGTGTAGATCCAAGCTTCGTACGGCGCGCCGCGACGGAAGCCGCGCCGCAACTGGTCCGGCCGACCCCACGCGAGGAACACCGCGGACTTGGGCATGCCGTCGCGGATCCTGCCCGCGCGCACCAGCGCTTGATCCGACGCGGAAAGGTGGGCGTAAGCCGTCGGGTTCTTTTGGATGCGGGTGTCGATGGTAGAGCAACCGGCCAACAGCGCGCAAACGGCTGCCGCAATCACCATCATGGCCATGCGGGAAGGTCCTGGGAGGTTCATGTCGAGAGGGCATCCTACTCCCCAACGCGCGCGGCCTCACCCAAAAAAGCGGGCCGGGTCCGACGCTAGCGCCGGTTGCGAGGGGAATGGGGGAGCCGTAAGCTGCTCAGCTTAACGATGCACGACCGGTTTGGCCACCACATCACCTACCTGCGGGTCTCGATCACCGACCGGTGCAACGAGCGCTGCCTCTATTGCATGCCGCAGGACCACCAAGAGTGGCTGCCGCACGCCGACGTGCTGACGTTTCCCGAAATTGAGCGGGTGGTCCGAGTCTTCACCGGTCTCGGTGTGACGAAATTGCGCGAGCCGTTGACTCGCCGGAACGTGCTGAGCCTGATGGAAACCTTGGGCGGGATCCCCGCCCTAGGCGAAATCGGCGTGTCGACCAACGGCTCGCTCTTGGGTCGACGCACTCCGGCGGGCGAGACCGTGGCGGCGGCCTTGCGTCGGTACCGGGTCGATTCGGTAAACGTTTCGTTGGACACGCTGGATCCTGAGACGTTTCGGCAGGTAACCGGACGCGGGTATCTGCCGGAAACCTTCGCCGGTCTGCAGGCAGCGAAGGAAGCCGGCATTCCCAAGATCAAATTGAACGCGGTGCTCCTGCGCGGCCGCAACGATGAGCACTTGGTCGACCTGGTGGAGTTTGCGGGTCGTGAAGGTTTTCTTCTGCGGTTCATTGAGCTGATGCCGGTCAGCGATTCCGAGGTGCTCAGTGACGCCAACTTTCTGCCGGTGGCCGAAGCGCGGCGGCGATTGGAGGCGCACCTCGGCCCACTGGTGCCCCAACCCGAATTCCGAACGAACGGTCCGGCGGTGTACTACCGGGTTCCGGAAACGAACCAACGCATCGGGTTCATCGGAGCGATGACCAACCTGCACTTCTGCGAGACCTGCAACAAGATGCGCCTGACCTGCGACGGCAAGATCCGGCCTTGCCTGGGGAGCCATCTGGAGTTCGACCTGCGCGGCCCGTTGCGGGCAGGCGCGTCGGATGCGGAACTGCGCGAACTGATCCTCGGGGTCGTGGCGCGCAAACCGGAGCGGCACGATTTTCGGCTTAACTACCAACCCGGGCGCAAGATGGTGGCGATCGGCGGATGAACGGCGACGCGCTCACCCACGTCCGGGCCGACGGCACCGCCGCGATGGTGGACGTCTCGGCCAAACCCCTCCAGAAAAGGGTGGCGATTGCGGAAGGCACCATCCTGCTGCGCGCGGAGACCCTGGCCAAGATCCGGCAGAACGGCATGCTTAAAGGGGACGTCTTGGGGGTGGCGCGGGTGGCGGGGATCGCGGCGGTTAAACGAACGGACGAACTGATCCCGCTCTGCCACACGTTGCCGGTTGGGTACGTGCGGGTCGACTTCGCCGAAGTCCCGGAAGGATTGCAGGTGGAGTGCGAAGTGGGGACGGTGTCGCAAACGGGGGTCGAGATGGAGGCGCTTACCGGGGTGAGCGTGGCCGCGCTGACGGTTTACGACATGTGCAAAGCCGTGGATAAAACCATGACGATCCAGGGGATCCGCCTGCGGTCCAAAACGAAAGGTCCAGGGTGAGCCCGTTGCGGGTCGGCGTCATCACGGTCTCTGACCGGGCCGCGGCGGGTACGTACGCCGACGGAGGCGGCCCGGCGGTGGCGGCGGCGGTGCGGCAACGTGGTTGGGAAGTCGCGGCGGAGGCGATCGTGCCGGACGAGAGCGAGCGCATCCAGGCGGCCATCCGATCCTTCGTCGACCAGGGGTGCGGCTTGGTGTTGACCACCGGCGGCACCGGCATCGCCGCCCGCGACGTCACGCCCGAGGCGATCCGTGCCATCGCCCGGGTCGAACTGCCCGGGTTTGGGGAAGTCATGCGGGCGGAGTCGATGAAGTTGACGCCGAACGCGATCCTGTCGCGGTCATTGGCGGCGTTGGTGGGTCGGGCGCTGGTGATCGCGCTGCCCGGCAAACCGCAAGGCGCGGTCGATTGCCTGGGGTTCGTGGCGGACGCGGTGCCGCACGCGACGAAGATCGCAGCGGAGATCCCGGACGCGTGCTGAGCACCGCCCCGCGAGCGGTCGCCATCAACCAAGAAGATCGGTAGGGCAAGAGGTGATTAACGAGGCGCCGCCGGGCCAGCACGCTGTCGGAGGCCGCCTCGCGTCTGACCCGGTGGGGCGAAAACCCGGCCGGCAAGACCGGGTCACCATCGCCGACCGAAGGTTGCCGGGCGGGTTGAGCCGGCCCGAGCTACCCTGGCGGCGCACTACCGCGGGATTGCGCTGGTCTCGAAACCCTCTGGAGCGGCGAGTGCCGTCCTGGTTGTTTGCGCCGGCTCAAACCGCCCCGCGGCCGTCCATCGCTAGAACCGCTGCCCCCGGCGGGCCGGGTTTTCGCCCCACCGGACCGTTCGCGTTCAGAGCAGGCCCGCCGCGGGCGCCCACAAAAACAGGTCGGCCGCCACGCTGAAAAGGAGGGGGCGCATCGATGAGCGGAGGACGGCGCTGGCCAGCACTGCCGACCCCACCAAGGCGCCAAGCACGGTTGCGCCAGGCAAAATGCCCCTGCCGCCCAGCGCGACCGAAAGACCGGCGTAAGCGGCCAGCAAAGCCGTCACCACGGCGCTGGTGCGGCGTCGGCCCAAGACGACCGCCAAAGTACGGGTACCCAACGCGCGGTCCCCGGCCCAATCGCGCAAGTCGCCGACCAGGGCGTTGCTTTGCAGCGCGAGCAGGGCCCACGTCAGCAAGAGCGTGTCGCGCGCCCGCCAGGAGAGGCCCGCCTCCAGCCCCGGCCAAACGGCGACGATCCAAGCAATGGCCACTGCCGCCAAAACAGATTTTAGCCCTGGCAAGTTCTTCAGGCGCCACCGCCCGCGGCTGCCGGGGAGCGGGCGCGAGTAAAACTGCAAGCCGCCCGCCACCGCCGCAGCCGCCAGCGCCAGCCAGGGTCGGCCCGTGCCAAGCGGGTAAGCCACCAAAACCGCGCCCGCGAGGACCGTCACGACGACGCGCCACCGCCGCAGAGGCCGCGCCCAACGGGCGCGCCCCGGGGGGGTGAAGCCATCGGGAGGATCGGCGGAGAGCCGGGGACAATTGTAGCCGCAGAGGTAGCCTGCCCACCAGAGCGGGAGGGAGGGGGCAAGTGGCGCGCCTTGCGCGCGACAGAGGGTGGCGCCTAACCCCGCCACGGCCGTTGCCCCAACAAACTCAAGGAGATACAGCGCGGTCCACGCGTCGCTCAGGAGGCGCCACGTTTCGCGAAAGCGCCCGCCGCGGGAAGGCGGCGGGGTCGCCGTTTTCGGACAGATTGTTTCCTTGACGACCCGGAACCCTGTACCTAGATACAGGCTGGCTAGCGCGAGGAGAAACCTTTTTTTATCGAGAGGGATTGCGCGCACGTGCTGCGTCCCGCAGCCGCGGGACCGTTCAATCGAGGCATGAGAAGAAAGCGGATTTTTAATGTTTAACGGCCTGCTCGGTCTATTTTCGAACGACATCGGCATCGATCTCGGCACCGCCAACACCCTCGTCTACGTCAAGGATCAAGGCATCGTGCTGCGCGAACCGTCGGTGGTGGCGGTGCGTTCTGGCACCAGCCAAGTGCTGGCCGTCGGCGACGAGGCCAAACGGATGCTGGGTCGAACGCCTGGCAACATCGTGGCGGTCCGGCCTTTGAAGGATGGGGTGATCGCCGATTTTGAAATGACCGAAGCCATGCTCCGGCATTTCATCACGAAGGTGCACAACCGCAAGTGGGTCCGTCCCCGGGTGGTGATCGCCGTGCCGTCGGGGATCACCGAGGTCGAAAAGCGCGCCGTCAAAGAATCCGCGGCGCACGCGGGGGCGCGCGAGGTTTACCTGATCGAGGAGCCGATGGCGGC
>CAXUNV010000363.1:0-5312 GCA_964252355.1 uncultured Chthoniobacterales bacterium
GTGGTGACGGGTGGCGTCTCCATGTGGGAGTGGGAGAAGTACAAGGTCGAACCGCACGACCATTGGTGGCTGAACTTCGTCCGTGCCAGTAGGATCCGCATCGAACAACTCCGCCAGCAGTACGGTCCGGCGGCGCGGATCACGTGGTTCGTTTTCGAACCTGCCTACCGCCGCCGCCAAACGCAGGAACCCGAGAACCTGTTCAGCGTCATCAACTCCGTCCGGGACAAGTACCGGATCAACCTCATCTACTTCCAACGGACGGACCAAGTTTGCGATTACCTCAACCGCGGCCTGGACCGGAGCCGCTACAAGATCGCGTCGTTCGACTATTTTGGGCATTCCAACCGGGCGTGCTTCATGTTTGATTACAGCAACCAGATTGGGAGCGCGTCCAAGGCTTGGCTGCACGAGTCCGAACTGAGCGGCAAGCTGCACCGCGGCATCTTTGTGAAGAATGCCGAGGTGAAAGCCTGGGGCTGTTACACGGGCGAGAGCATGTCGCGTCTCTGGTACGACGCCACGGGGGCCCGCATGGTCGGTGCGGTGGGTAAGACGCAGTACATGACCAACGAGCTGCCGGTGTTAAGCTCACCGCGCGGCCGGTGGACGTACGGAATGTAGAATTGGATCAATTTAAACAATTGTAACGATTGTACCAATGAAGATCCACCCGAGTCGGGAGCTGGCAAACGCCGAAACCATCGATGCAATTGGTGCAGTTCATACAATTGATACAACTTGCCCCATCCCGTGAACTTCGTTGACCTGCAACGCGCCTACCGCACGCCGCTCTTTGACCTGCTCTCGCAGGCGCGCGCGGTGCACGCCCGTCATTGGCCCGAGCCGGAAGTCCAGCTCTGCACGCTGTTGAGCATCAAGACGGGCGGTTGCAGCGAAGATTGCGCCTACTGCGCGCAGAGCGCCCACCACCAAACGGGTCTGCAGAGGGAAGCCCTGCTTGCCAAAGGGGAAGTCATGGCGGCCGCGCGGCGTGCTCAGGAAAGTGGCGCCACCCGTTTCTGCATGGGGGCCGCTTGGAAAGGCGTCCGGGACGGCGACGCCCGTTTTACTACGGTGCTCGAGATCGTGCGCGAGGTGAGCGCGCTGGGCATGGAGGTGTGCGTGACCTTGGGGCAACTCACCCAAGTCGAAGCCGAAAAGCTGCGCGACGCCGGCGTGACGGCCTACAACCACAACCTCGACACCTCGGAGAGGTTTTATCCCCAGATCGTTTCCACGCACACGTTCCAAGATCGGCTGCAAACGATCCGCGCCGTGGGCGCGGCGAAGCTGTCGCTTTGCTGCGGCGGCATCATCGGCATGGGTGAGTCTGAAGACGATCGGTTGCAGCTTTTGGAGGTTTTGTCCGAGCTCGACCCGGTGCCGGAGAGCGTTCCGATCAACTGCTTGGTGCCCGTCCCCGGCACGCCGCTGGCCGAATGCGCGCCCGTGGACACGTTTGAGTTGGTTCGCTTGATCGCCACGGCGCGCATCGCCTTGCCTCGCGCTAAGGTGCGGCTGTCGGCGGGCCGGACCGCCCTGTCGCGCGAGGCGCAGGCGCTCTGTTTTTTCGCGGGGGCCAATTCGATCTTTTACGGCGACAAACTGTTGACGACCGGCAACCCCGGCGCGGAGGCGGACCGCGCGCTGCTGGCCGCGCTCGGCCTGGTCGCTGAGGCGCCCAGCCCGAGCGCGGCCAGCAGCGCCGGATGACAAAGGCCAAATGACAAAGGCCAAAGCGCTGAGCGCGTTAGCCTCGATCATCCATTCGTGGGGATTTCCGCGGTCTTCGCTGCGCAGACCGCGCCCGCAGACTGGCGCTCCAAGCGCCCAATTGTCGGCAACAATCTTCAGCCAGGTCCTTGACTACATCGACCTTGGCAATGAGGTCTGGCCTGCGGACCTTCCGACGGATGACGGTGAGCATGGAGCGGACCTCGCCCGACGAGCCGCGAGCGTAGGTCAAGAAGCTTATAAACTCGCCAGTCGAGTAGCGTTCGAAGCCCTCCGCGATGTTGTTCGAAACCGAAAGCGCGGCGCGATCGAGTTGGTCGCGAAAGCCACGCGAGAACGCCGGACCGGCGGCCTCGACCAAATCGAGGGCCGCGATGTAGAGGTCTGCCGCCCGTTGCCAAGCCAGCACGTCTTCGAAGCGTTCGTGCATGAGAACAACACAACCATAGAATGTTGCCCCCGGTCAGCTAGAATCGCCGTCTCGATGTTCCGGTTTGGCCTTTGGCCTTTGTCATTTGCCATTCCTTTCTCCTCTGGCGAAGTTCCCCCGCGATGGTCAGTTTGATCATCCCAGACAAATGGCAGCAGGATGCCGTGAGTCACCTGCGCCAAGGGCACGACGTCGTGCTGCACGCGCCGACCGGCGCCGGTAAGACCTACGTTTTCGAGCTCCTGTACGACTCGTTGCGGGGTCAGGCCGTCTACACGGTGCCCACGCGCGCCCTGGCCAACGACAAACTTGCCGAGTGGCGCGCCCGCGGCTGGGATGTGGGCATCTCCACGGGCGACCTCGCCGACAACCTGGACGCGCGGGTGGTGGTGGCCACGTTGGAAACACAAAAGACTCGCGTGTTGCAAGGAAAAGGTCCCCGGCTGCTGGTCGTCGACGAGTACCAATTGTTGGCCGACCCGGTGCGCGGGGTGAATTACGAGCTGGTGTTGGCCATGGCACCGCCGCGCACGCAGTTGCTGCTCATGAGCGGCAGCGTTGGCAACCCGCAAGACGTGGTCGCCTGGTTGGAACGGATCGGGCGTCGGGCGCAGTTGGTGCAGCACGTGGAACGGCCGGTGCGCCTGGACGAAGTGATGCTCAACGATCTGCCGATCGCCGCGCCCGGCTCCATCCGGGGTTACTGGCCGAAGCTGGTGGCGCGCGCCCTCCTGGCCGGGTTGGGGCCGGTGCTGATGTTTGCCCCGCGCCGTCAGTACGCGGAGGAACTGGCGCAGACCCTCGCGACCGCCATGCCGTTCGATGACCCGCTCTCGTTGAGCCAGGAGCAGACCCTCCTTTGCGGCGAGGGGTTGGCCAAGCTGCTCCGCAACCGGATTGCTTACCACCACAGCGGGCTGAGCTACTCGGTGCGCGCTGGGATCATCGAACCGTTGGCCAAGCGCGGCCAACTCCGCGCCGTGGTGGCGACGATGGGGTTGGCGGCAGGGATCAACTTCTCGATGCGCTCCGTGCTGATCACCGGCACCAGTTACCAGGCCGGGAACCACCCGCGCCAAGTCCGTCCGGATGAACTCCTGCAGATGTTTGGCCGGGCAGGGCGCCGCGGGCTAGACGAAGCCGGGTACGCCTTGGTGACGCCGGACACCCCCCGCTTGCATGAGGCGCACCCGCTGAAGCTGCGCCGGGCGGAAGCCATCGACTGGCCGTCCATGCTCGCCGTCATGGGGGTGGCGTGCCAGCACGGCCTGGACCCGTTCCGGCAGGCTTTCGACCTCAGCCGACGGCTTTACTCGCCGCGGCACCTGCCGCTGGGGGTCGAGGTGGCGTACGGCGACCCGGGCCGGGCGCCCGACGATCCCCCGGCCGAGGGCAACGATGAGGCGACAAACGACGGTGTGCCCGCGGCTGCCGAGGCAGCGGCGGCGGCAAAGGTGCGCCCTTACCGGCCTTGCGGGTTGCCCGTCGACGGCGAGCGCGGCCGCCTCGTGCGGCGCAACGATCCGGAAATGCTCAACTCGTGCGGGGAATGGGAACGGCAACCTCCGTTGCAGGAGGGCGTTTTGGCCGACCTTTGGATCCAGTCAGAACCGGGACGTTGGCGGCCCGCCCTCACCGTGAGCCGAACCTTGGACGGCCGCGGTTTCGGCAACCTTTGCAAGATCCGTGAGGGTGACGGCCGTCGTTTTGCGTACGGCCGCGAGGTGCCCGTGGCGGTGGTGGACGAGCACGGGGGGTGGACCCCGGTGAAGTGGCTGCGCAAAAAACTCGCCCAGGGACACCCGCTGCTCGCGGCCCGGAAGGTTTGGTCGCAGCCGGACTTCTTGGGTGACCCGACCGGCGTGGCCGCTGGTGCCCTCGGCGGACGACTCGCCGATTGGCGGCTCCACGGCCGGACCGTCGTCGCCCGCTTCGGGTATGGTCACCTGCCGGCCAGCGGTTACCTGGACCGGCACAGCCGGCTGCTCCACGATCCGCCGACGCGGCGCCAGTACCCGGAGATTTGCGTCCCTTGCCCGTTCCGCCCGCAGTGCGAGGGTTTGGACCTTTCGGTGACCCCGGCCTTGGCGTGGCGGCAGCTCGGGTTGATCGGCCCGACGGGCGAACCGACGCGGCGGGGCAAGGTGTTCAGTTTCTTCAACCACGGCGAAGGTTTGGCCATCGCGGCCGCCCTGGAGCAGGAGGATTACCCGATCGAGGACGTCGTTTACGACCTGGGCAACCTGCGCGCCGGTCACCGGTTCGCCAGCGACGAATCCCGGGTGGGTGGTCGGCTCGGTTGGGTTTGCCAGCAGACCTATCGACGGGCCGAGTTTCCGGGCTATTTGGAAATGGGGGTGCCGCCGGCCTACGGCAGCGGCGCCGCGGAAGTCATCCGCAGTGTGGTGGAGTTGGCCATGCCGCGGCACAAGCTGCTGAACGAGATGGTGCGGTCCGGCGACATCGAGCGGGTCTTGACCGAGTGGCGCAGCCTGCTGCGCCAGATCGCCCTCGCGCCCGACCTGGAGTGGGACCGTTGGCGCCTCTTGAAGGAGGCGGCGGGTCGGTTCGTCACCGCGACGCAGAGTCCGGCGCTGCAACCGCTGCCGGCGCTCTTGCCGGCGCAGCTGCGGCGTTACCAGGGGCGGGCGGCGGCCGTGTAAGCGCGGGTTCCCGGTTGCCAGTTCCCGGTTGACGATCTGCGACCTTCTCGTTGTGAACCCTGCGCGGCTTGCGTGCGTTCTCTCGCATCTGCCATTTTGCATCTGCCATTTTCCATTCTACCCTCCGCACCTGCCGATGAGTTTGCCCGTCGACCAACGCGTGCCCGCATTGCGCTGGGCTTACGGCCTCATGGCTGGGTTTGCCGTGTTGTTGGCGGCGGTGGCCGGGCACGTCGCCTGGGACCGGCAACACCGCACCACCCTGGAAACGCTGTCAGAACCGACGGCCGTCGGCGATCCGGTTTCCATCTCGTACGATCCGCGCCAAAGTCCGGCCAAAGAAATCCTGCGTTGGCAGGGTCAACCCTATTACCTGAACACCAACGAACCGCTTAAATTACCCGAAGTGGACGCGCGCATGGGGGCGCGTGACGACGGCGGCACGATCCAACTCTACCGGTCCAAAGAGGGGAGGGACGACC
>CAXUNV010000364.1:0-5298 GCA_964252355.1 uncultured Chthoniobacterales bacterium
TCTCAAGGTAGGGCAAGCGTCCCTCCTGGTCGCCGTTTTGCGATTTACCATCTGAGATGCGCGCTGCGCCGCTATCCCCCCCCGCCGCCCGTCGAGGCGACCTTGGGGTCAAACTTTGCCCGCAACGCTTCCACGACCAACTCCGGCACAAACGCGCTCACGTCGCCGCCCAGGCGGGCGAT
Source organism: uncultured Chthoniobacterales bacterium (assembly GCA_964252355.1). Lineage (GTDB taxonomy): Bacteria > Verrucomicrobiota > Verrucomicrobiia > Chthoniobacterales > JAFAMB01 > CAXUNV01. The sequence goes on from CAXUNV010000364.1 coordinate 183, forward strand.
CTCTTTGATGATGCGGCTGCTGAGGTAAGTGTACTCCTCCCGGGGCATGAGGAAGACCGTTTCCACGTCGGGTTCCATCTTGCGGTTCATCAGCGCCATCTGAAACTCGAATTCGAAGTCGGACACCGCGCGCAAACCCCGCACGACCGCACCCGCCCGGTGGCGACGGGCGTAGTCGACCAGCAAGCCTTCCAGCAGTGCGACTTCGACGTTGCGGAACTCGCCGCAGACGCCCTCGATTAAAGCGATCCGTTCCTTCAAGCTGAACAACCCGGTCTTCTTCTTTTCGTCGTTGGCGGCGACGGCCACGATCAGGTGATCAAACAGCCGGCTGGCCCGGGCAATAACGTCCAGGTGGCCGTTGGTGATCGGATCAAAACTGCCCGGGTACAGGGCGCGGCGCATGGGGGCACGTTGCACCGAGACCCGAGCGTTAGCCAGCACTCGGCGTCGAGCCCGGGCGATTCGGGCCGAAGACGTCGGCCGTCGTGATCCGAAGGTCGGGCAACAAAACCGGCATGACGGAGCCGCCGGGCGGGACCGTCAGCACCTCCCGGTAAAGACCCTCGGCCCGGTCGGGCGCACGGTGCACCAAGATCCGGTCGGCCGTGAGGTCCACGATCCAAAGTTCGGGCACACCTTGACGGGCGTAGGCCGGGGCTTTGGCCCGGCGGTCGTAAGCGAGGGAGCTGTCCGAGACTTCGATCACCAAAAGGATGTCGGTGGGAATAAGGTGGCGTTCCTCGGTCAACACCGCCGCGTGGGCCAAGGCCAGATCCGGTTGCGGCATGGAACGTTCGTCCAGCCAGAACGGGTTCTGCGGAGAGACGAAGAAACGGTCCCCGCCCTGCTTGGCGAGAAGGTTGTTTAGGCGGGCGACGACCGTGGCGTGGCGGAAACCGATGGGCGACATCACCACCAAGTCGCCGTCGAGGAGTTCGACCCGATCGTGCTCGGTGAGAATGCCCGCGCGGTGCATCTCTTCGTACTGAGCGACGTCGAACTGGTAAGAGGAAGGGGGTGGGATCACCTCTGGCTCCATCCGGCGACGCTACGCTAGGCGTCTCCATTTGTAACGCCATAGTCGTCGGTTGGGATATCGGCGCAGGAGATCAATCGTCAGGTAACCCCGCAGGTTGACCTTGTCGCACCTCCGTCGGCTTGGTAGTCGTGAAAGGCGTCGTCTGATGCTCGCCAAAGCTTGGCTCGCGCTGGCCCTGGAAGCCGTCGTCTTCGCCGGAATCCTTTTCGGTGCCGCCGGCACCCTCCGTTGGGTGGCGGCCTGGGTTTTCCTCGCACTCTTTTTCGCTTTTGCGGCCGAGATGACGCAGATGCTGGCGCGGCACCATCCGGACCTGCTGCGGGAACGCCTGGGCCCGATCGTCCAGCGGTCGCAACCCTGGTGGGACAAGCTGATCTTGGTGATCTTGGTGCCAGGCTTTTTTGGTTGGCTCGTCTTGCTGCCGCTTGACGCGGTCCGCTTTGCCTGGACGTCGGTCAGCCCACCTCTGCAAGTTGTCGGCGGGTTGGGGTTGGTGATGGCGATGTGGTTGATCCGCGCTACCCTGGCCGCGAACCCTTTCGCTGCCCCGGTCGTCAAGCTACAGGCGGAACGCGCACACCGGGTGGTGACGAGCGGTCCCTACGCCGTGGTCCGGCACCCGATGTACAGCGGCGCGATCCTGCTGTTCCCAAGCGTGGCCCTGATGTTGGGATCTTGGTGGGGCGTGGCGGCTTCGGGGGCGTTGATCGCGGTGGTCATCCTGCGCACCGCCTTAGAGGACCATGCCCTCGCGCGCGGGTTGGCGGGTTACCGCGAATATGCGCGCCGGGTCAGGTCCCGTCTGGTGCCCCGGCTCTGGTAAGCGCGGGGTCGCCCGGGTTGACGTGGTCCGCGCGCGCAACGGTGTCTGCCGCGGCACAAATCGCTCGCTCACCTGCCCGGAACCGGCTCCATTGGTCGGCGGCGCGGACGGCGCGGTGGCGGCATGCTTGAAGGATCGCGGAACACTTTAACGCTCACTTTACTGGTGACGCTCCTGGCGAGCGCCGCGTCGGCTACGGTCGCGGACGGACGTCGGTGGTTCGGCCCGGAGAGGGTGGAGGCAAAGCCGCGCGAAATGTGGTCGAACGCTTGCCGCCGCGCCAAAGTCCGCCTGCAGGCTACGGAGGCCCGGGCCACCGCACCTTCCGCAACGGCTGCCGTGCGGGCGCACTACGCCAGCAGCTCGTTGTCGAGCGGCGCCTTGCCGTTCGAGTTGTTGGGCGGAACGCGGCTTTGCCTGTCCGCCGAGCTTAACGGCCGCAAGACGACGGTCGTGCTCGACGGCGGTGCGGAGTCGACCTTGCTCGATCGGCGCTTTGCCGAGGCCCGGGGCTTGCGGTTCGAGGGGGAACCTGGCGCGCCGACGGCGGATGGCAGCCCTGGCGTCGTACGCGGGCTAAACCTCGCGCTGGGTGATCTCACGTTGAAGGGTGTCGCGGCCGTCGGGAGCGACCTTTCTGGCATCGAGCGTCAAACCGGGCGGGCGGCGCCCATGGTGCTTGGCTCCGAGGTGTTTCACGAATGCGTCGTGGACCTCGACTTCGCACGCCGTCGGATCGCTTTCCAAAGCCCCTCCGCTTTTCGGACGCCGAAGGGCGCGCACGCGCTTCCGGTCGTCGCGAACGATGGCTTCCGGACCGTCACCGGTTCAGTCGAGGGCCGGCCCGTCACGCTGGAGTTTGACCTCGGGAACGGCTCACCGCTGCTCCTTTTCCCACGGCTTTGGGATCAGCCAGGTTTTCTTGGCGGCCGGCGCGTCTCTTCCACCTTGAGCGGGGCGGCAGGCAGTCTGCGCGTCGACCGGCTGGCCATGGTGAACGATCTCTCCTTGGGTGGGGCGACGTTCACCCGCGTTCCCACGATCTTTTCAGGTCCGCAATCGACGGCGGCCCGGTCCGGCCGCGTCGATGGCAACGTGGGTTTGCCGGTGCTAAGCCGCTCTCGCCTGATCGTCGATTATGCCCACGATCGGGTGTTCGTCGTGCCACCGGTGGACGTGGCCGAACCGTTTGCGGTCGATCGCACCGGCCTGACGTTGCGAGCTGCCGGCACCGGGGTTGAAGTGGTGTACGTGGCGGCGGAGTCGCCGGGCGACCGCGCCGGGCTCAAAGCGGGCGACCAGATCGTCGAAGTCGACGGCGTGCCGGTCGTTTCTGCTGGTCCAAACGCCGGCCGTGCCACACCCCTCTACCCGTGGCGGTACGGTGCGCCCGGCACCAAGGTGCGGCTCGGGTTGGCGCAGGGCGGGGAACGGGTCGTGACGTTGGCGGATTATTTCTAGATGGATGGCCCGTCACCGGCGCGCTGCGTTGCGCTTGGCCACCACGGATTCGATCAGCGCTTCGTTCTCCATCGCCCAAGCGCACATCGCGGCGATAGGCTCATGCAGCCGCGTCCCGAGACGGGTCAGGGCGTACTCAGTCTTGGGTGGGACTTGCAGATAGACCTTGCGATCGACCAACCCGTCAGCTTCCAACCGGCGAAGCACCTGGATCAGCATCTTTTTCGAAATGTCGGGAATGCGTCGCTTCAGCTCGCCGAAACGGCGGGTTCCGCTCGACAGGCAGTACAGGACGACCGGCGTCCATTTGTCGCCGACCAGGTCAAGGTAACGGCGTGCCGGGTAGCGCCGGTCGAAGGGTTCGAGCGGTGCACTGGACTTCGCCATAAAAGGCCCTTTGGCCATCAAGCAGTTTCAGCGAGGTAGCGGTGCACGAAGGCCACGGCCATCGCGCCCTCTCCGACGGCAGAAGCCACGCGCTTGATCGAATTGCGGCGCACGTCGCCGGCCGCAAACGAACCGGGCACACTCGTTTCCAGGTAAAAGGGAGGGCGTTCGAGCGGCCAAACGGCGGGCGGCTCGCCGTTTTCAAGCAGATCGGGTCCAGTCACCAGATAACCAGCCCCATCCCGGATGATGTTTGTCTTTTCGGCCCAGTCGGTATTGGGGACCCCGCCGATGCAGACGAAGAGGTGACGCGTCTCGACCCATTGGACCTTCCCCGAGCGTCGGCTGGTGATCGCGATGCGGCTTAGCGCCCGGTCGCCCTCCAACCCGGTGACCTCGCTCCCGTAGCAGACCTCGACGTTCCCCTGGGCGAGGATGCGTCTAACCAGGTATTGCGAGAGCGTCTCCGCAAGGCTCTCGCCGCGGACCAGCATGGTGACCTTCCGCGCGTGGGCGGCGAGGTGCATCACCGCCTGGCCTGCCGAGTTCCCGCCCCCGATGACGAAGACGCTTTCGTCGCGACAGAGCGGCGCCTCGCTCATGCCCGCACCGTAAAAGAGGCCGGCGCCCAGCAGGCGGCTTTCGTCCGGGAGACCGAGCCGGCGCCATTCCACACCGGTCGCGCAGATGTTGGCGCGCGCGACCATCCGTCCGCCGTCGGCGAGGTCGACGTGGATGCGACCGTCGTGAAACACCCCGCGGATGCCTTCCCGCATCATCAGCAGCTCGATGCCGAACCGGACGGCCTGCTGGCGGGCGCGCTCGGCAAGTTCGGCGCCAGCGATTCCGCGCGGGAAACCCAAATAGTTCTCGATCATGGACGACGAACCGGCTTGGCCGCCGACGGCATGGCGCTCGAGGAGCACGGCCCGCAAACCCTCCGAGGCGGCGTAGACCGCCGCCGAGAGGCCCGCTGGTCCTGCACCATAAATGGAGAGATCGTATTCGCGCAGGCGCGGTTGGCTGACCCAGCCGAGGTGACGGGCAAGGTTCGTGAGGGACGGGGCGAACAGGCGGTGCCCGTCCGGCAGTTCGACGGCGGGCAGGGCCGCGTCGACAAGGCGGGGCAGGCCGAGCTCGCGACAGGCGTCCTCATCGGTTCTGAGCTCGACCCAATCAAAGGCAACCACCATCCGCGTGAGGAGGTCACGGATCTGGTAAGCCGTATTCGAATCGGGCATGCCAAAGAGCCGTACCCGGGGGGATGCCGACGAAGTGGTTTCGATGCTGGGTGGTTCTCTCATGGTCGAAGGCCGGAGCGTTCCCGCGCCGTCCAGCGCGCCCCTAAAGCGATGCCGTAACGCGTGAGCTCGCGGCCGTATCGGAGTTGATCAGTCTCGAAC
>CAXUNV010000365.1:0-5289 GCA_964252355.1 uncultured Chthoniobacterales bacterium
ACCGCCGCCGGGGGTGGGGGGATGGGGATTGCAGGATGAAAAGCGCGACGGGCCGGCTTTGTCAATTGAGCATTTGTCAGCCGATCTGAGCAATCGCTTAGGGTCGGAGGTTCCTCACCCCGCGGCGCTCATGGGCTGATCTCCAAAAAGCTGAAGTGGGCGACGAACCCGGCCCCTTTCGGACTGCATGCGTACAGCCCGGCCTCGAGCAGGCCCGGGCCGGCGTGCAACCGGGCCAACCGGATTTGGGATAAGGCCCCGGGGTTCTCCCCGTCGGCCGGTCCGGTGCCGGCGTAAACGGTCACGTCGTCCCCGCGCCGCTCGATCCGGAACCAAGCCGCGCCGTAGGGGTGCGCCAAGTCCTGGGTGGACCAATCGGAGTAACCGGCGTTGGTGACCACCGCGCCGAGCCGGGCGGGTTCGTCGGCCGATTCCCATTCGACGGCCGTCTTCACCCAGCAGTCGGGCGAAGCCCAGAGCAGCAGGCCGGCTTGATCGTACTGGTGCCGGAACTCGGAAACCACCTTGGTCGTCACGGTGAGGTCGCCCGCGATGGACAGTGCGAGGTGATGACCGTTGTCGACCCGGAACCCGTAGTGGGTCCGTTGCCAAAAATCGGTCTGGGCCGCCGTCTCGATGGCCAAGCCGTGTGACGTCAAGGCGAAGTCCGGCGGGGGGTTACGCCAACGGAGCGCGGGATCGAGGGTGGGACCGGCAAAGGTTTCGCGGAGTTGCATGGGGGGATGGGGCGTTGCGGGTTTCTGGTCTCTGGTTTTCGAAAATCAACTCCCGGTTTCCCGAGGCGTGTCACTTGGCTTGGGCCCGGCGGCGTCTCGTGGGGCGGTTTTGACGTCGTTTGCCGCTTAGCGGCGGGTAAGGTAAAACTCGCCTTGCCCTACCACGCCTTGCCCTACTACACCCTGCGTCACCGCCCTCCTCGCGTGGGCGGCGTCTTGCCGAAATCGGGACAAGAGACCAGGGACTAAAGACCCGCAACGTTCATCAGGCATCCAAGCGTTGGTGTCCGCTGACGATCTCCTGCGCCTCGATTTCGAACGCGTGTTTGTCTTCGGCGCGCGGCCGCAGGTAGAACTCGCCGATCAAGGTTTTGAAGAGCGCCGCGGCCGGCATCACCAAAAGGGCTCCGACGGCGCCCAAGAGGCTGCCCATGGCGAGCGTGAAGAACATGATGATGACCGGATGCAGGTCCATCTGCCGGCCCATCACGAAGGGGATGAGCAGGTTGGTCTCGACCTGTTGGACGAAGAGGATGGCGGCGCAAGCCAGCAGAAACGTTTTGAAACTGATGCTGGCCGCGACAAGCAGCGCCGGCACGGCGACGATGACGGGCCCAATGATGGGGACAAACTCCCCGAAAAAGGCGAACACGCCGAAAACGTAGGCCGGTTGCACGCCGGCCCAGGCGAGCAGGGCGCCGGTAGTAATCGCGGTGATCACGCCGTTGATGAGGACGCCGCGCGCCCACGCGCTCATCTGCGCCATCATGCGCAAGAGCGAGCGGCGGGTGGCCTCGCGATGCCGGGGCGCGACCAGTTCAAGGAAGCCGGAGACGAGCGGGACGGGGTTGGCCAGCAGGAAGATCAAGACGAGTGCGCCGAGGGCGATCAGGATGAGGTTCGCGAAGACGTTGAGGGTGGAACGGAGCACGAAGGAGGCAAACCCGCCAACCTGGGCGCCCGCCGCCTGCACCAACCCCGTCGGCTCCGCGGGCAACGCCTCTTGCACGATCGGGTAACGCTTGAGGAACGCGTCGACGCCGCCGGAAGCGCGCCGCCAGAGTTCGGGCGCTTGCTGGCTCAGTTGCTGGACTTGGTCGAGGAAGGGGGGCACGAGGAAGGCGAACACCCCCGCGATGCCGGCCAAACCGACGATGAAGATGAGGGCGACGGCCAACCCGCGCTTCAGGCCACGGCGCTGGAGCGCGGCAACGACCGGGTTTAGCACCATTGCCAGAATGGCGACGATCGCGAAGAGGATGAGGACGAGCTTGAGCTCCGTGACGAGGCTGACGGCGATGAACAAGAGAAAGACCAAGCCGACGGCGCGTTGCACGTCGCCGTAGCTGAGCGGGCGGATGGCATTGCGTTCGCTTTGTGGGTCGGGCATGCGGGCAAGAAAGCAGGGAAGTGCCCCGGCGAAAGCCCGGAGATGACGATCGCGTGGAGCCGGCAATCTAAGAAACAACAAATAATAATGTTGCTTAAATTTGGGGCGACCGCTACGGATGGCTGGTCATGGCCATCCTGGCCGCCTCACCTCACCGAAAGGACGCATGATCACCTACGAAACCGGCAACCCGCACTTCGAGGGCCGCACCACCGTTTGCATCACCACCGAGGGCCAGGGTTCCGCCGAACGAGTCCGCGAAACGTTCCATGAAGCCTACGCCCGCGCGGTCGACCCGGCCCGCTACCGGAGGTTGCACGACCTGCTGACGCGCTTTGATCCCCAAGGTTTGCCAGACAAGGCGCCGGTGCCGGGCGAAACGCCGGTGACGATTCGGTTGACCGAAGGTGGGGCCAGCGGCGCGCGCGAGGTCCGCTTTTGGACCAACGCGCGCTGGGTGGACCCGACCTTGGAAGAACTCGCGACCGGTTTTGAAACGCTGGCTCGGGAGGTGTCGGGCGGTGCGATCGCCTTTTGACCGGGAGGAACCAACGGCATGACTCCAGCGACAAAAGGCGAGGTGAAGCGCGCCGTCACGGACGGGCCGTACGCTTGGAACGCCGCGTACCGGGCGACGGAAACCCCGGACGGCGGGGTGGTCGTGAACGTGCGGATGCAGGTGCAGGCCGCCGCAGGCGTGGGGAACGGTGAGTTGGCGGAGGTGAAACGGGAGACGGCCGAGGCCGTTGCGCGGTGGTACGACGGCCGGTTCGCGTTGCAGGACAGCCGCGGCGCGAAGGCGCATCCCCTAACGGTTGCGGTGCAGTTCGTCGACCAGGATCCAGACTTAAAGGTCACCGTCCGGCCCGGGGCGGGGCGGGACAACTTGGAGAACTGGCACGTCCGCTCCGGGATCACCGCCCGTGGCCACGAGCTTGGGCACGCCCTGGGTCTGAAAGACGAATACGTCGATCCCGAGGTCCTGGACCGCGCGACGTCCGAAGCGGCAGGTATTCGGCGGGACGGGTCATTGATGGGCAACTTCTATGCCGAAGGGGTGGACCGCGCCGAACTGAAGGAGCGGCACGGGGAGGTGTTGGCGGCGGATTTGAGCCAAGCGCTCGGGCGCGAGTTACGGGCGGTGCCTGGGCAGACTTTGGCCCAAGGTGAGGGAAGAAGCCAAACGGGCCCGCCGGCTCCGGAGGTGCCTTCCACGATGGAAGGGTTGCGCGCGCTCGCCCGCCAAAAGCCGGCGGCGGCGATGCCCGGTTCTCGGGCGGGGGCCAGGGTATGAAGGCGCTCCGCGGCGGTTGACCGTTCCCGGTGCTCCGTTGCCGGTTGTCGGCGGGAACCATCCCGAGATCCGGTGGGGCTCCCGCGACTGCGGGACGGCCGGGAAAGAAGGGTGGCTGGTGGGGCAAAGTTCTGCCGGGCGGTGTGAGCTGGTGCGGCTGAACCCTCTCAGCCCGAACCCGCCCCGTTCCGATGCTGGGACGGGCGGGACGCCCGCGCTCCCCTGGCCCGTGGCCGCGGGCTCGCCCTAGGATGATCCCGGTCGTCGTTGCTTCGGCCCGGCGGCGGGTAAGGTAAAACACCTCTTGCCCTACCATGGTTCTTTGGTGGAGGTGGCCTTCCCAATACCAGTCGCCGATCGCGGCCGCTACTCATGCCACCCGCCTTCTACAAAGGACCCGTTTACAGGTGAGCCATGATCGCGTATGCAGAGGGTGGTAGGGATCCGTCAATGGAGAGCGCGAGCAAATTGCCCGGGGACTTGGCGTCGCCCTTGCGGGCACGTCCGGAAGCACCCGCGACCCCCGTCCCCGAAACCCCGATGACGTTCCTGGTGGCCGGGCGTTATCACGTCCGGCAATCCCTGGGACCGCACGCCTTGCTCGCGGACGACGAGCGTTTGGGCATCCCGGTGATCCTGCGCCGGCCCGGTTGGCGCGGCCGGTTCGCGCCTTGGCGCCGCCGCGCCAAGCTTTTTGCCGGGTTGCGTCACCCGAACTTGCTCAACGTCTTCGAAGTGACCGCCGACGGGCGCGAACCTTTTGTGGTCACCGAGTGCCCGTCGGGACCGTCCTTGGCGGAACTGCTGGTCGCGGGGGTGAAGTTTTCGTTGGAGGACGCGGTGCGCACCCTGCCACTGACGACCCTCGACTTTGTCGCGGCTCGGCTCGACGCGCGTCACGGCCTGTCACCGGCCAGCGTCTTCGTCGAGCTTCGCGAAGCGGGGCACTCTTTTCAGGAGCTCGCGGCGCAACCGGTCTGGCAGTGGCCGACCTTCGTCGTGAAGGTTGACCCGTGGTACCTCATCCGACCGGCTTGCCGGGTCCGGCAAAAGCCCCCAAACGGCAGGTTGAGCACCCGGATTGCGGTCCGTTACACCGCCCTGCTCGCCCACGACTTGCTGAATGGACCCGGCCCTGAGCGCGGCGGCGGTTCGTGGCGGCCGGTCGCACATTTAACCCCGTCCGCCAACGCGTTGCTGCACGCCACGCTGCGGGGACGCCGGCGATTTGCGGCCAGCGAAGAGTTCCTTTGGGCGTTGGAAGAGGCGAACGGGACGGGTCCGGCGATCCAGCCGGTGGGTGCCGAAAGTCCTCCCGTGCCGCCAGAGGTGGGCCGGCGTTTGCGGGCCACGCGGGCCCCAGCGTTTCCACGGTTCAAGGTGGCGGCGCTCGCGGCGGCCGCCGTCGTGGCGGTGGTCGTGGTCGCGGGCGCCGTGGTGGGCGGCCACACCCGGGGTGGTTACCCGGCGCTGTTTGGGCGGGGGCGCGCAGGCGAGGTTCGCTTGCGCACCGATCCTGCGGACGCCGAGATCTCTGTGGATGGCGCCGCGCCGGTGTCCCTCGCCAAGTTCGATGGCCGGCTCAAGGAAGGCACCCACCGCTTGACGCTGTCTCGTGCCGGGCACCAACCCAAGGAGTTGGCCTTTCAACTCGAACCGGGCCAGCGCCTGGAATTTGGGACCGTGACCTTGGCGCCTGCCGTCGGCACACTGGCGGTGACGGGCGACCTGCCCCAAATCCCGTTTGAGGTGACTGGACCGCACGCAGAACGGTTCACCGGGGTGACGCCGGCCCGGCTCGAGAACCTGTCGCCGGGCCGCTACACGGTCCGCCTCCGTCCGCCCAATTTTCCGGAATACGTGGAGGG
>CAXUNV010000366.1:0-5258 GCA_964252355.1 uncultured Chthoniobacterales bacterium
CGCAACGTCTTATTTACCCCGGTTTGTCTCCATCCCCCCTCTCATCCCCATGAACTCGGCCAACCAGCTGCAATGGATCGACTACCTGATCATGGTCATCTACTTCGCCTTCGTCCTCGGCATCGGGTTTGTCCTGAAGCGCGCGATGAAGAGTTCCTCGGACTTCTTGTCCTCCAGCCGGTCCATTCCGGCGTGGGTGGCGGGACTGGCGTTCCTCTCCGCCAACTTGGGCGCCCAGGAGGTGATCGGGATGGCGGCTTCGGGCGCCAAGTACGGGCTAACCACCAACCATTTCTACTGGCTGGGCGCGATTCCCGCCATGGTCTTCGTGGGCGTCTTCATGATGCCGTTCTATTACGGGTCCAGGGCGCGCTCCGTACCGGACTACCTTTCTCTCCGGTTTGATGAAAAAACCCGCGGACTGAACGCGATCACGTTTGCGGTGATGACTGTGATGTCGTCGGGCATCTCGATGTACGCAATGGCCTTGCTCATCGAGACCCTGCACATCTTCGACGAGCCTTTCCGCCTTTTGGGGCTACCCAACAGCTGGGTGTTTCACGCGAGCATCATCATCTCGGCGCTCATCGTGCTCGCCTACATCTCCTTGGGCGGCCTCACCAGCGCCATCTACAACGAAGTGATGCAGTTCTTCTTGATCGTGGCAGGTTTTGCGCCGCTGGTGACGCTCGGACTCATCCGGTTGGGCGGCTGGTCCGGCCTCGTTTCGAAACTGCCGCAAAGTTTCACACACGCGTGGGCGGGCATGGGCCACTCGAGCACCAATCCGCTCGGCGTGGAATGGCTCAGCCTCACGCTCGGGCTCGGGTTTGTGCTCTCGTTTGGTTACTGGTGCACCGACTTCTTGGTGGTGCAGCGCGCGATGGCGGCTGACTCGATGGGCTCGGCGCGGCGGACGCCCTTGATCGCGGCGGTGCCCAAGATGTTCTTCCCGTTCCTGGTGATCTTCCCCGGGTTGATCGCTTACGCGCTGTCGCAGCCGGGACCGGCGGCACCGGCACCCGCCGCGGTCCCTGCTTCGGGCGAAGTGGCGCACCCCGCCACGGCCCCGACCGCGACCGATGCCGGGTTGATCCCGGTGCAGACCAACGCGCGCACCGGCCAACCCGTCACCGACAAAGACGGCAAGCCGGTGCTGGACTACAACATGGTGATCCCGCAGATGCTGCTGCACTTCTTCCCCAGCGGCCTGCTGGGGCTCGGTCTAACCGCGTTGCTGGCCAGCTTCATGTCGGGCATGGCGGGGAACGTGACCGCGTTCAATACGGTCTGGACCTACGACATCTACCAAGCGTACCTGCGCAAAGGCGCACCCGATTCACACTATTTGCACATGGCGCAGTTCGCCACGGTTGGTGGAATCGCCCTCTCCATCGGGGCCGCTTACATGGCGGCGGCGTTCAACAACATCATGGACGTGCTGCAGTTGGTCTTCGCGTTTGTGAATGCACCATTGTTTGCCACTTTCCTGCTGGGCATGTTTTGGCGGCGCACGACGGGCCACGGGGCGTTTTTCGGCCTGCTTAGCGGGATCGTGGCCGCGGCGCTTCACCACGGCCTGACGTTACCCGAGGGTGCGGCGCGTGGCGTGCAAGGCGGCTGGATCTCCGCGATGCACGAATACCCGAGCCAAATGGCGCAGAATCTCTGGACGGCCATCTGGGCGTGGACCACGTGTTTCGTGGTGACCTTCCTCGTGAGCTTGGTCACCAGGCCGCACCCCGACGAACGGCTGCGCGGCTTGGTTTACGCGCTGACCGACCGGCCGGAGCAGGAACCCGGCGCTTGGTACACGCGTCCGGTCCCGTTGGGTTTGTGCGTGCTCGGCCTGACCCTGATTCTCAACGTGATCTTCTGGTAAGAAGAGGAGGACTTCATGGGCTTTGACTTACGCGTGCCGATCGGCGCCCTGTTCACCATCCTAGGCATACTCTTGATTCTCTACGGCGTGATGAGCCCGGCGGGCATTTACGAGCATTCCTTGGGCATCAACGTCAACCTTTGGGGGGGGGGGCCATGGGTGGTCGTCGGCCTCATCTGCCTGGCGATTCCCCGGGGGGCCCGCCGGCGGGGTGGCGCCCGGGGGCGGGAGCGCCCGACGACGGTCGGCCATTGACGCGGTCGGCGCTCCCCCCCGCGCTCGGCTAAGATAAGGGAGCCCTTTCGGGCCTGAAGACCCATTGCCGATGCAAGAGGCAAACGCCCTGCCTGCCGTCAAAACCCGACCGACAGGTTGAACCCGCCGAACTGATCGATGCCGCGCTGGTGGTAGAATTCGGGGGTGCGCACCGAGAACGTGAAGCCCAACTTCACCAAGTCGCGGTAAAAGAACTCGATGCCGACGCTGCCGTCCGCTACGCCCGGCGTTTTAGCGACGCTCCGGCTGTCTTTGAAATTGTTGCCGTCCAAGAACACGTTCAATGCCACCGCCCGTCCTTGGACGCCGGCGTAGACGTCGTAGCCCCAGTTCACCCCGGCACGTTCCGCCGAGAAGTAAGTGGTGCCGTTGAGTCCGGGGCCGATGGTGGCGGGTCCCCAATCTGCCTTGAGGCCGCGGCCAATGCGGGCCAGCGCACCCACTTCCGCGTACGTAAAGACGTTGCCTGCCGTCGCGCCGACCTCAGGAATGATCTCCCATGAATAGCCCGACTCCGCCGAGCCAAGCTGGTAATTGCACCGCCAGCGACGTTGCCACGAGACGGTGATGCCCGGTTCGTTGTGGATCTGGTAACTCCAACCCCGGACCAGTTGTTCGCCAAAGACGCTGTGAAAACCGTTTTGCACCTGCCGTCCCAAGGCCCACGGCCCGACTAAGCCCACTTGAAGGTCCAGGGAAGTCAATTGCCGGTCATCCGTGTTTTGGAGCCACGTAAAGCCGCCGTGCAACCACGCGCCAAATGGGCGGTCTTTGGGATCGGGATTGCCGCGCTCGTGGTCTTCGGGGGTGAAGATGCTCTGGGCGAAGATCGTCCATTCGAGCCGGTTGTCCGTGAGGGCGGTCGGACGGTTGAACAAAAATCCGCCCAACGCCGAGATCGGACGATTCCAGAAGCTGTTTTCGGAGAGTTGGCCGGTGGTGTAGGCCAACTTGGCGCCGTTGGTGTAATGCCGGTCCTTGCCGTTCGGTGAAAAGGTCGGGTTTTCCTCGATGGCGGTGAGGCGACCGGGGGAACTGGGTGGAGGCGTCGGTGCGAGCGTGAGTTTGGGCTCGGGTGCGGCCTTGCCGTCCAACGACGTCTTCCCGTCTTGGCGGATGTCTGCGGAACCCGCGCGTGCTCCGCACGCCACCCAACCCGCCAACCATGCACAAAGCCAGATCCCAGGTAACTTCAAAACGATCTCCTCACGTGTTTGGGGTTATCTACCGCACCGGCAAACGTCAGGAGAAAGCCGCCGCCGCCTTCGTCCACCCACACCGGCCGCTCGCCCGACGCCAAGTGGCACCAAGGCCCTCGGCGACGGGTGGCGTTGCGTGCACGGGGATCTCACCCGAACCCTTCAGGCGATTCAAGGCCTATTTTGCCGGGTGGGATCTGTCGAAAGGCGGACGGTTTAGCACGCCTCTGTCCGACGTTGCAACCGGCACCCTCAGCGCGGCACACTGAAGTCGACGAGACCGCCCGAGCGCGTCCCGGTGGCGGCCGCGCGTGCCGGGATGCCTGCAAAAGTCGGCATCGCGTACCCGCCCAGGGCGACCAAGACCGTTTCGCGCGAAGGCCGCAGCGCGCGGTGCGCGTCTAGAAACGTGCTCGGGTCTTCGTAGTTGGACCCGTCGCGCGCAAACCCGGTGTGGACCACGCCGATCGTGAGGTTCCGGTGAATCTCGAAATGCAGGTGTGCCGGGTAGAGCCCGTGCGCCGTGCCCACCGTGCCGAGCTGTTGACCGCGCTCCAGACGTTGACCCTCCGCGACCAGGATGCGGTCCAGATGGCCGTAGAGCGAGTCGACGTACTTGGTCTCGCCACCTTCCAAGTAGGCATGCCGCACCACCACGACGTTCCCCCAGGCACGCCGGAAGTCGCGCGCCAGGGTCACCACACCCGTGCCGACGCAGTAGACCGGGTTTTGGAACACGACGCCGCTGCCCTCTTGCCGAACCCAATCTTCGCCTAAATGGCCGTGCGGCGAGAACCCACGCGACTTGTGGTACCCCTGGGCGTTGGGTTTTCCGAGCGGGTAATCAAATCCATCGGTCAACCGGCTTGTGACGGAGGCCAGCTGCGCCGGTGCCGTGGTGAGGAGGGCGAGAAGGAGGGCAAGGGTCAATCCGGCGAGGGGGGTGGACGGCCGCGGCATGCGGGAACGCTGTAGCGGGCTCCCGCCCATCCGGCAAGCCCCCGGCGTGAGATTTTGTCGAAAAAGTCTAAAAAGGGTGCGTCGCCGCGGCCAAAGTTGCAGCCGCAAACGCGGAAACGCAAAAAAGCGTCCGATTCGTCACCCCAGAGCGTCCCAGCCGAACCGCAAAAATCCCTCCCCGGTTTTCGCGAAAGCGGCGAGCCGCTCCGGCAAGTCTGGCGACGAGACCTCCTCGTCCGACAACGCTTGGCGGACGATGAAGGAACGCATCTTCAGCAACGGGGCGACCGGGCGGTCCGCCTGCTCCTCGAAACCGCGCGGCAGACGCTTGAGGTCGTCGCCGTCGCCCTCCACGACCAGACCACCCCCCGCAAGGCCGGCCAAGACGCGGGCGAAGCGCGCCCATTCCGTGACGAGCGTTTCACGCAGCCGGAGGAGTTCCGCAGGCGTCGGTTGGTAAAAAGCCAAGGCGGCGAAAGACGCGCCGGGCTGGACGTGGGCGTAGAGAATGCCGTCGCCGCCCCGGGTGGCGGAGCGGTCGAAGACCGCCGAGAGGTGGGTTTTGAATGGCCGCTTGTCCGCGCTAAAAAGCACGTCGCGGTAGATGCGGGACAAAGATTTTTGGGGATCAGCCCTCAAGGGCAGGCGCCGCTGGCGCAGCGCTTCGGCGGTGGTCACGACCAACGCCCGCAACGCCGGCAACACCGTCGCTTGGTAAAACGGTTTGCGCTCGTTAAACCAAGCACGCTCATTGCGCTCGGCCAATCCCGAGAGGAAGCCAAGGACCTCGTCGGAGAAGCCGGTGAACGGGCCGGTGGAAAGGGCGTCGGGACGTTTGGGCATGTGGGACAGTACGTTCCGAGTTCCGGGTGGCGAGTTCGGAGTTCCGAGGAAAGCGAGAACCAAAGGTGAGTCGGTGGGGCGAAAACCGGGGGCCGGCG
>CAXUNV010000367.1:0-5247 GCA_964252355.1 uncultured Chthoniobacterales bacterium
CTTGTCGATGAGGTACTTCAAACGCGCCTTCTTGCGGTTGGTGCGATCGCCGTGCTCGTTGAAAACGCGGACGATCGCCGCCCCAACCGCCCCCGCGTCATTCGGCCGGATGACGATCCCGGCGTCTGCGGCAAACTGTTCGTGGCCGGTGATGCCCGCCAACTCGACCCGGAAGTAGACTCCCGGGGCCACGGCTTTGCCTTCGGGCACCTTCACCGCCATGAAGCCGATGTCGTTGGTGTCCGCGACGTTGCCGATGGCGCCGCCGCCGTCGAAGGCGACGTTGAACTTGCGCGGCAGTCCGTAAAGGTCGCGGTTGTTCAGGATGTAGTAGTGCAGCCCCTTGGCCATGGGCCGCGTGTCGATGAACTCTTGGGGATCAATCCCCGCCGTGGAGGAGGCGGTGATGTTGCGGATGTTATCTACGCCCGAGCCCCGCGCCGTCAGACCAAGTTCCTGCAGCCGGGTCAAGACCTTCACCATGTTCCGCGGCATGATCTCGCGGATCTGCAGGTTGGCGCGGGTGGTGACGTGCGCATAACCGCCACCCCACTCGTCCGCGATGTCCGCCAAGCCGCGCAGTTGCGCGTGCGTGAGTTCGCCGGCCGGGACGCGCAGGCGCAGCATCATGGAGTTCTGCGCCGGCGACACGTAAAACAGGCCGTGAAAACGGAAGAAGAAGGTGAACCGCTTGTCTGGAAACTTGTCTTCCGCCGCGTGGGCGAGCAGGTCGTCCCAGGTGTCTAAACCGTTCTTCTCGAACTTCCAGAGTTCCTGCTCGCAAAGGTCGGAGACGGGCGTGCCGAAGGCGGTTTCCTCAACTTCGGGTTCGACCTGCGCTTCGGCGATGTTGGTGAGGCCGGGTGCAGGTTGGCTGGTGATGCGCCCGTCCGGCAGGTGCCCGACGAAAGGCTGGCGAAAGGCAACCCCGGCAAAAAAACCTTGCAGATATTCCTTCTGCTCGGGGCTGAACGGCTCGCCGGAAAGAAGCGTGTCGGTGTTCATAAGAGAGAAGCCGGAAGTCGGAAGTCAGAAGTTAGGTGCCGGGCAGCGCCGGGCGGAAGAGGTTTGCACAGCAGGCAACGAAGGGAACGAAGGAGGAGGTCAGCGGGTCGGCCACGCCCCCGGCCAGGGCGCTCCGCGTGCATCCGTGCTGGAACGGCGGCCGGGTTTCCTCCACGGCCGGGCGGGCGGACCACCACCTTTATGAAAGTTGTCCGGCGCCGCCCCGGGATCGTTTTGAACCGCGAAGCGGCGGCAAGATGCGTAGCCTGGGGTGAAACCCCAGGAGCGCGTCCCCAAAACAGACCAGCCCTGAAGGCCCGCCCGCACCGCTTCGGCTGCGCGCAGGAGGTTTTGCGAGCCGGAGGGGAAGACGCCTCGCGCAGACGATGCGGGCGGGGGCGGCACAACGGAAGCGCGAGGTCGGTTGGCGTGCGTCGGCGGTTGTCGACTTTTCCTCCCCTCTTAGCTTTTGGACTTTGGGCTGTGGCCTTTGTCATTTTTCATCCGCCGCAGGCGAGGAGCCGCATCAGGAGATACACGGTGAGGGCCAGCAAAAGGAAAAACCCGGTGCGGTAAAAACCAAGCGGGTTGCGTTCCAGCAGCGGCGCATCTTTGCGGTGGAACGGTTCGACCTGCGCGGGACGCTCCAAATCAAATCCCAACTCAGAATAATTCTGGTACCGGCGTTCCGGTTGGGGCGCGGTGGCCCGCAGGAGCACGGCCCGGAGCCAACCCGGGATGTTCGGGTTGAGTCGAACGGGATCTTTGGCGTCGCAAAAGCGCGGGGTCTGAAAGCGTTCGATCTCGCCGAAAGGAAGCGAGCCGGTGAGCGCCTCGTAGAGCGTGGCGCCGATGGCGAAGAGCTCCGTCCGTTCGGAGACCGGGTTTTCGTGGAAGCGCTCGGGCGCAAGGTAGGAAGCGGTGCCCGCCCGCGAATTCGTGCTGAAGAGTTCGGTCATGCTGCCAAAGTCGATGAGCCGGTATTCGGGCGAGGCGTACCCGGGCAGGATGAGGATGTTTTCGGGTTTGATGTCGCCGTGGACCAGATCCAGCCGCAACAGGTCTCCCGCCGCCGCCACGAGAAACCGTCCGAGCGCGACGGCCTCTTCGACGCCGAGGCGGCGGGTACGCAGCAGCGTCTTGAGCGTCGGCGCGTCGATGAATTGCATGGCGTAGTAGCGCGCGCTCGCCCCTTCCGGCACGAAGGCGTGCACGACATGCGGGGACGACGCCAGCCGGGTGGCGTGCCACGCCTCGCGGACGAAGGCGTGCAGGTAGGGCTCGTGGTCACGAGCTTCGACCGGCGCGAACTTGAGCACATAGCGCGCGCCGGCGCGGGTGGCGAGCCAGACGCGGTCGGTGTCCTGGAAAGGCCGGGCCAGGATAAAACCGTCGATCTCGTCCCCGCGACGGAGCGTTTCCGGGATGGGCAGCGGCAGCTCGCTGGCGGCGCGCAACCGTCCCGTCTCGGCGATGTCGAGCACGATCGCGCTCATGTCGTCCAACGTCTCGGGCGCGGCTTTTTCCCGGGCGGTGGCGACCAGCGAACGGGCGCTGCAGCGCGCGTGCAGCCGGGCGGCGAGCGTGGCGGGGTTGAGCACGTTCGAAACGCCGTCGGTGCAGAGCAGGGCGAGGTCGCCGTCGTGCAAGGTGCGTTCGAAGAGTTGCGGTTCCACGGCCTCCGCCATGCCCAGCGCCCGGCTGAGCACGTGACGGTACCCCTCTTCGGCCAACACGTGATCGGTGGAGAGTTGTTCCAAGCGTCCACCGTGCGAGAGGTAGACCCGCGAGTCGCCCACGTTCAGGCCGTAGAGCCGGTCGCCCTCCAAAACGGCCACGGAAAGTGTGGCGATCATTTCCGGCGCGCCGTAACGGGCGACGGAATCGTGGTAAAGGCGCTGGTTGATGAGGCGGGTAAACTCACCGAGCGACCGTTGCGGACTCCAGGCGCGCGGGCGCTCCTCATAGTGGGTGACCATGGTCGAGACGGCGCGTTGCGACGCCTCCCCGCCCGCCCGGGCGCCGCCGGCGCCGTCCGAGACCACGGCGATGACGGTTTCGCCCCAGGCTTTTACCTCGAACGCATCTTGGGAGGCGGCGCCCGCGGCTCTCGCCGCCCCGAAGCTGGACTCGTGGACTTTCACCCTACCCTGGTTTCCCGTGATTGATTCCCCCGACTCAGATGCGGGCTCCCGCCAAGGCGCCCCAAGTGGTGCGCCAGCGCGTCTTCACCACACCCAACGCGGCCATGGCCAAAAAGCAGAGGCCCGCGAAAACGGTAAAGCCAACCAGATAAGAGCCCGTCAGCCCCTTGGAAAAGCCGAGGGAACTTGCCAAGTAAAACCCGCCGATCCCACCCCCTGCCCCCACGAGACCGGTCATGACGCCGATGTCCGCGGCGAAGCGTTGCGGCAACAATTGGAAGACCGACCCGTTGGCCATGCCCAAGCAGCCGGAGGCAATGAGCAGCATCGCCACATTGAAGGGGAGCACGTGCCCGAGCGCCGCCGCGAGCAGGGCCACCCCAGCGCCGATGTAGAAGAAGTAAAGGGCGCGGATCCCGCCGACGCGGTCCGCCAAGGCCCCACCCACCGGCCGGAGCAGGGCGCCCGCCGCCGTGCAGAGCGCGGCGAGGTCGCCCGCCTGCACAGGCGACAGCCCGAACTGTTCCCTGAAATAGAGCACGTAGGAACTGGCCAACCCGACGAACCCGCCAAAGCTCACGGTGTAATAAAAGCAGAACCAGTGGGCGTCCCGCGTCTTCAACAAGGCGAGGTAGTCCGCAAACCGCTTTTTGCGAACCTGCACGGGCGCTTCGCGCGAAAAGAGGACGTACGCCGCCAGGACTGCCAAAGCGGGGATCATCGCCAAACCGAAGACGTTTCGCCAGCCCACGGCCGCCGCGATGCGCGGCGCAAAGAGCGCGTCCAACACGGACCCGATGTTGCCCGCACCGGCCAAGCCCATGACGGTGCCTTGCAGTTGCGGCGGGTACCAACGTCCCGCCTGCGGCAGCGCCACCGCGAAGCTCGCCCCCGCGAAGCCGAGGGTCGCACCCATGAGCAGCGCGGCGGCGTACCCCTGTAACCCGACCAACCAAGCGGTGGCCAACGCGGCGATGACGATCCCTTGCGCAAGCACCCCGGTGTTTTTCGCGCCCAAGCGGTCCACCGTCACGCCCAGAACGATGCGGAGGATGGCTCCCGCCAAGATGGGTATGGCCACCATCAGACCTTTCTGTTCGGTGCTGAGGTGCAGCGATTCGCCGATCTGCACGCCCAACGGGCCGAGCAACGTCCAGATCATGAAAGAGACGTCGAAGTAGAGGAAAGCGGTGAGGAGCGTGGGCCAATGGCCGGAACTGCGCAGGGCGGTTAGTTTCATGAGAGAGGGTGGGCGTGGCGCACGAGCTCGGTCGCGCGCGCGAAGAGGTCCGGACGAAAGATCGTGGTGGCGTAATCCGCGGGCAGGGATTGGGGGTCTTCCAGCAGGCCGCTGGCGATCAGCCCTTCCACTACCCAGGCCGCCTTGGCGGTGTCGGGCGCGTTGGCGTCGGCGCGACTGAAGACGTTGAAGTCCGGGTACTTTTCCACGCGTCCGTGGCCGAAATCGAAGGTGCCGCACATGCTGGCGCGCAACGCGTGGATGGGCGCTCCGACGTACTCGGGCAGGGCGAGGGTCTCCATGACGCGTTCCCGGTTTTCCGGTCCGTCGCAAAAACGGCACGCTTCAAGCAAGGCGGCGAGCAGCGCGACGTGCTCCTCGGCCCGCTCTTCAGCGAAGTCCCGCCGCACCATCAAGACCTTCTCGGGATGGTTGCGCGCGATGTCCACGCTGGTGGCCACGCACCAACCCCTCCGCGCGAGCACCGCCAAGGAGTTCCAGGGTTCGCCCACGCAGTAGCCGTCCAAGTGTCCCGCCGCCAGGTTGGGGAACATCTGCGGCGGCGGCACGACGACGAGGTGCACGTCGCGGTCTGGTTGGAGGCCGTGGCTGCGCAACCATTGGCGTAAGAGGAAATGGTGGGCGGAATAGGCGAAGGCAATCCCCAACACCACGGGGTGGGGCCGATCCCGGAGTAACTCCCGCAACGTCTGCCCGTCGCGCACGCCGTCCTGCCAGAGCTTTTCAGAAAGGGTGACGGCGTTGCCGTGCAGGTTCAGCACCAAGCCCGTGACGCAATCGGTGCGGACGCAACCCAACCCGAGCGCGGCGGCGAAGACCGTACCGGCCGGCGCGTGG
>CAXUNV010000368.1:0-5234 GCA_964252355.1 uncultured Chthoniobacterales bacterium
CCGTCTCCGCCCAGACCGGTACCACGGCTTGGCTCATGGTGTCCCTCGCCATTGCTGCCGGCCTGTTGGCGGCAACGCAGGTGGGCAAAGCGCACATCGCGTTACCGGCGATCCGCAGCGACTTGAAATTAAGCTTGGTGGCGGGTTCCTGGCTGATCTCCGCCATGAACTTCCTCGGCTTGTTCGGGGCGTCGCTCGTGGGCGTTCTTGCCGCCCGCTACGGTTTCCGGCGTTTCATCACGCTGGGGCTGCTGGTGCTGGCCGCTTTCGGCTTTTACGGGTCGACGGCCGCGGGCGAAGTTCCCCTGGTCGTCTCGCGGTTCTTCGAAGGGATCGGCTTCATGATGGTGATCATTGGGGCGCCGTCGCTGATCGCGGCGGTGACGCAGGAAAAGGACCGGCGGCTCGCCTTGGGGGCCTGGGGTGCGTTCATGCCCGGGGGGATCGCTTTGGCCGGTTGGCTCGCGCCTGCCGTCATGGCCCAGGCCGGCTGGAGGGGGCTATGGGCCTGGGGGGCGGCGGTGCTGTTGGCGTTTGCCGTCGTCTTTGAGGTGTTGACACGCCGGACCAAAAGCTTGGCAGGGACCACGCCCGAAACGCGGCGTTCCACCCGCGACATCTTCCTCGCGCTGGCCAACCCCGGGGCGGTCTGCCTCGCCTTGATCTTCGGGTGCTACACCCTGCAGCACCTCGGCATCATGGCCCTGTTCCCAAGCTTTTTCAGGGAGCGGTTCCAGCTGCCAGCCCCGGAAGTCGGCCGGCTCGATTCCATCGCCATGACCTCCAACATTCTGGGCAACGTCGCGGCGGGTTTTCTGCTTCAGCGCGGGTTTTCACGCACCGTCCTCATGCAAGGCGCGTTGCTGGTCATGGCCGTCTGCGGGGTGGGGATCTTCAACTTGCCATGGCAGGGGGCCTTCGCGTGCGCTTTCGTCTTGTGCTGCGTGGGTGGGATCGTGCCCGGCTGCGTGCTGGCCAGCGTGCCCCATTTCTCGGGGTCGCAGGTGCCCGCCGTGAACGGCTTGGTCGTGCAAGGCAGCAACTTGGGCATCGTCCTGGGCCCGCTTTTGATCAGCAGCGTGGTGGCGCGGTCTGGTTGGTCATTCGCGCCGACCGTTTCCGTCGCCGGCGCGCTGCTGGGCGCCGGACTCGTCTTCGCGCTCTCCCGCTGCAAACCGACGGCTTTCGATCCTTCGGCCGCGGGTCACTGACCACGAGCGCTCGGGATGGCGCCACGGTCCCGCACCCCTCCTCATCAACCCGGAAGGTCCCGTGCTTCACCCACTCCCATGGACTTCACCCCCTCTTTCCACGACATCGCCCATTTGGGACACCTCGAACTGTTGACGCCGAAACCGGAAGAGAGTTTGGCGTTCTTCACGGAGATCATCGGCCTGCACGAAAGCGGCCGATCGGGCGACTCGGTCTACCTGCGCGCCTGGGGCGACTACGAACGCGCTTCCCTGAAGCTCACCGCGTCGAAAACGTCCGGCTTAGGGCATGTCGCTTTACGAACCCGTAGCGGGTCGGTGCTGACCCAGTTGGTCGACCACCTAAGCCAACATGGCGTCAAGGGAGAGTGGATTGATCACGAGGTCGGCCACGGGCCGGCCTTCCGCTTTTCGGACCCAGACGGGCACGGGGTCGAAATCTACTACGAGACCGAACGTTTCGTGGCGACCGGCGACCACGTGCCCGGGTTCAAGAACCTGCCGCAACGCTACGTTCCGCACGGCATCGCCCCGCGCAGGCTCGACCACATCAACCTGCTCGCCAAGGACGTTAAGGCCAACCGGGAGTTCTTCCACAAACTGCTCGGGTTGCGGGTGACGGAGCAGATCATCCTCGACGACGGCACCGAAGTGGGCGGTTGGCTGGCGGCGACGTTCAAGTCCTATGACGTGGCCATCACCCTCGATCGAAGCGGTGCCCAGGGCCGGCTCCATCATTTCACCTATTTCATGGACAGCCGCGAAGACGTCCTGAAAGCCGCCGACATCCTGGTGGAGAACGGGGTCGCCATCGAGACCGGACCGCACAAGCATTCCATCGGTCAAACCTTCTTTTTGTACTGTTATGAACCGGGGGGAAACCGGTTTGAGATTGGGGCCGGCGGTTACCTGATTTTTGATCCGGACTGGCAACCGGTGGTGTGGAGTCAGGCGGAACGGGCCAAAGGCCAAGCCTGGGGCTTGCAGACGGTCCACACCTTTCACACGTACGGCACCCCACCCGTGGACGAGGCGGCCGACCACGTCACCCCGCCGGTGGATGTGGAGATCGACCCGGCAGAAGCCATCTGAAAGACCAGGATCCTGCAACCATGAACCCATCCACCCAACTGTTGGTCATTAGCGCCCACGCGGCCGACTTCGTCTGGCGCGCAGGCGGTGCGATCGCGACGGTAGCCCAGGGCGGCGGTACCGCGAAGGTCATCGCCCTCTCGTACGGGGAACGCGGCGAATCGGGCGAACTCTGGAAGGAACCGGGCCAGACGGAGGAAAAGGTCAAAGGGATCCGCCGGGCGGAAGCCGAGGAGGCGGCCGCCATCCTCGGAGCGAATTTCGAGGGCATGGACCTTGGCGATTACCCGCTGGAACTGGACCGGGCGGCGATGGAGCGGCTCACGGCGGCCATCCGGGAGTTTGCGCACACCGTCATCCTCACGCACGCCAAAGAAGACCCGTTCAACCCCGACCACGGCGTGGCGTACACGGTGACCGAAAAGGCGCGTCAGTTGGCCTCCGGTGCCGGGGTGGCCAGCGCGTTCAAGGTGATCAAACCGCCCGCGTTCCTGCTGTTCGAACCGCACCAACCGGAACTCTGCGGGTTTTACCCGAACACGTTCCTGGACATCACGCCGGTGTACGACAAAAAACGCGCCGCCATGGAGGTGATGGGTGCCCAAGGCTACCTGCGTGAATACTACGGCCAACGCGCGTCGCAGCGGGCCAACCACGCCCGTCGGATCTGCGGCGACAAACACATTAAATTCGCGGAAGCGTTCCAGCGGGTCAGCCCGGTCGTCACCTCGACACTTTGAATGACGCCCGGAAGCATTTGAAGGCGGCCCAAAGTTCCGAACCGATCACACCTTCGCCGGCAGAACCCCGGTCTTACGAAATTTCCGTTTCGATCTACCCGTTTCTCTTCCAGATCATGAGCACAACCCTCCCCTTTTCACCTCAGGCCCTGGCCAAGGCGATCGCCTTAAGCTTGGTCATGGCGATGCAGAATCCTGGAAACGCGCAGGTTCGCACCACGACTCACCTCCCTTATCCGACAAAAGGGAACAGCATCGCCTGGATCACCAACCTGCCTTACGTCTCTGGAGCCGGGCCAGAACAGCAGTTGGACCTCTATCTGCCGACCAACCAAACGAACATGCCGCTGATCGTTTACGTTCACGGTGGCGGGTATGGTCACGGAGATAAGTTCGGGGACAGTTTGAACCCCAACGAACTGCAACTCCTCTGGGATGGTTATGCGATGACTTCCATCAATTATCGATTGACGCCTTCGGCGATTTGGCCGGCTCAGATCGAGGATTGCAAAGCCGCGATCCGCTGGCTTCGGGCAAACGCCGGGCAATATGGCTACGATCCGGATCGTATCGGCGTCATCGGCGAGTCGGCGGGCGGCCAGCTGGTCGCCATGCTCGGCACCACCAGCGGAAGCGAGAAATTTGACGTTGGTGAGAATATCGATACCTCGAGCGACGTGACCTGCGCGGTCGACTTGTTTGGGCCGACGGATTTCACGGCGCCCGAGGTGAGCTCTGACGCGGGTGCCCTCGCCCTGCTGGGGGGTCCGGTTCAGGAACGTCTCGATTTGGCACGGTCCGCCAGCCCGATTTACTACATCCACACGGACCAACCCCCCATGCTCGTCATCCACGGAACTGCCGATCACTTGGTTCCATTTCTGCAAAGTGAACGGTTTGTGGATGCCATGGAGAAAGCCGGTGCGCCTTTTTACTTCCACACCGTGGTTGGCGCTGGGCACAACCCCTATTTTGGCCTGAACTTCAACGCGGCCAAAACGAACTTCGAGGGAACTGGTGGCGGCATAGGCTTGTTCGCAGACCCGCTGGTTGAACCCCTGATTTTCGGGTTTTTCAGGCACTACCTTCTCGAAGGCCGCAAAGACTTATTCACGGGCGTGGAACCACGCCCATCCACGGTAAAGCTAGGGACCGCGACCGGCCAATGACGACGGTGGCTGGTTTTAGGTGGCCCTGCGGAAGACCGTTTGCAACTCGCCCGCGATCACCCATGCCGCACACGCATCTCCAATGACCAAAGCGTTCACCAGCGACGTCGTGTGGCGCAAAGACTTGGCCTACGTGACCGGAGGCGGGCCTAGTCAAACCCTGGACCTCTACGCGCCGAGACAGGGCAAGGAGGTGCCTTTGATTGTCTGGGTCCACGGGGGCGCCTACCTCTTCGGCTCCAAAGAGGGCTTTCCGGTTGAACCGGTCCCGCTGCACCTCCTGTTGGAGGGTTACGCCCTTGCCTCGATCAACTATCGCCTGAGCCCGGAAGCGCGGTTTCCCGCGCAGTTGGAAGACTGCAAAGCGGCGATCCGCTACCTGCGGGCGCACGCCGCGGAGTTCGGCCTGGACGCCGCACGGCTCGGCGTCTGGGGCGCGTCGGCCGGCGGCAACTTGGCCGCGCTTCTGGGAACCACCGGGGAAAACCGCGAGTTTGACGTGGGCGACAACCTCGACCAAGCCAGCCGGGTCCAGGCGGTGTGCGACTTCTTCGGCCCGACCGACTTCTTGCAGATGGACACGCACCGGTTGCCGGACGGCCAGATCCACGACGCGCCGGACTCGCCGGAATCGCGCTTGGTCGGCGGCCCGATCCAGGAGCATCCGGACAAGGTGCGGTGGGCCAATCCCATCACCCACGTCACGAAAGACGCGCCCCCGTTCCTGATCGTGCACGGGACGCTCGACCGGCTGGTGCCGTTCCACCAGAGCCAACTCTTGGCCGTCGCCTTGGAGGCGGCCAGCACCCCGGTCAAGTTCCATCCCGTGGAGGGTGGCGGTCACGGGATGTTTTTCGGCGCAGGCGGCGGCTGCGGGCTTTACGCCGACCCGGACGTGGCGCCGCTGGTGCAGGCCTTTTTCGCGGCCCATTTGACGGGAAGATGATCTTCACACGAGGCGCCTGTTGGTGGCGCGTCGGCGCCGGGCTTTGCACCGCGAAGGGGTGGCGGGAATCGAAGAC
>CAXUNV010000369.1:0-5212 GCA_964252355.1 uncultured Chthoniobacterales bacterium
CTCTGTTTTCGGGTAAATGCCTCCTACCGTTTGGTGGCGGAGCTTCGTTTGGCTTTGGCCCTGGAAGGCGAGTCACCCGTGAAGCGCACGCTGCTCATCCCGGCGCCCACGCGCGACCCCGAGGCTTTGTTCCGCATCGTCACGCAATACCTGGAGACCGTGCAGACGACCGCCCCCGTCGTAGGTTTCAAGCTGGAAGCAATCCCGAGCGACCCGGGCAACTGTCAGTTCGACCTGTACGAAGGTGGGCTGAAAGATCCCAACCGCTTCTTCCAAACTTTGGGACGGCTGGTCGCCTTGCTGGGCGAAGGTGCGGTGGGCATCCCCGAAAGGCTCGACACCCATCGCCCGGACAGCTTCCGGCTCCGCTGGCCCGACTTTCAATGGACGGCACGGTCGCTGGACGAAGCCGAAGGGGAAAAGTCACCGCGGCTCGGCCCCGCCCTGAGGCGTTGCCGCCCCGAGGTGGCGGCCGAAGTCACCCTGGCGGCGGAAGGCGTCCCGACCGAATTGCGGTGCGCTTTGGCGTCCGGCCAAATTGGCGAGGCCCGCGGCCCGTGGAAGGTGTCGGGCGACTGGTGGGACCAGCGGTTTTGGGCAGTGGAAGAGTGGGACGTGCAGCTTGAGGCAGGCGGTTTGTACCGGCTCACGCGCACCGGCGACCTCTGGCATGTGGCCGGCATTTATGATTGAGGGGTTGGCGGTTCCTGGTCCCTCGTCGCTGGTTGGACGTTCGGCGTTTGCGGTTTGCGGTTTGCCGTGGGCGGCGCCCGGCCCGCCGCGCCACGCTGCGCAGGTGGGAAGCTGCCCTTCCCCCGAAGGTCCGCGCACGCCAAACCGCAGATGACAAAGGCCAAAAGGGAAGCCCGCGTGGCCATCACCCGTCGAGTTCCGTGCCGGAGACGCGTAAGGCCGGCAACCGAGAGCCGAGAACCGGCAACCCGCAACCGCCGCTCCGGCCCGCCTTGCCCTACCTTCTGAGTTGCGGCTTCTGAATGTATTCCGAACTCCACGCGCGTAGCGCCTTCAGCTTTCTCCGGGGTAGTTCCTCCCCGGAACACTTGGCGAGCGTCGCCGCGGACCGGGGATTGCCCGCGGTGGGGCTGTGCGATCGCGACGGCGTGTTCGGGGCGCCCCGGTTTCACACCGCCGCGCAGGGCGCCGGGATCCGGCCGCTGGTGGGCAGCGAGCTCACCTTGGAAGACGGCACGGTCCTGCCGGTGCTGGTGCGGACCCGGCAAGGGTACCAAAACCTTTGCCGGCTGTTGTCGCGCGCCAAACAGCGCGCGCCCAAAAACGCCAGCGCGGTTCGTTGGTCGGAACTCCCGGAGTTTGCGGCAGGCTTGGTTGCCTTGACCGGTGACGAGGAAGGTCCTTTGCGGCGGGCGTTGGCTGCGGGCACGCTTCCGTTGGCGGAAGAGCGTTTGTTGCGGTTGTGTCAAGCGTTCGGGCCAGGCGGCGTGTTTGTCGAATTGCAGCGCCACTCGGTTCGAGCGGAACGTTGGTCCAATGACCGGTTGGTGGAACTGGCGCGACGGCACCGGGTGCCTTTGGTGGCGACCAACGGCGTGCTCTACGCCACGTCCGACCGGCGGTTTGCGCTGGACGTGTTCACTTGCGCGCGGCACCACACGCATCTCGACGCGGCGGGGCGTCACCTTGAACCAAATGCCGAGCGCCACCTCAAATCCCCGGCGGAGATGCGGCGCCTCTTTGCCGACTTACCCGAGGCGGTGGCCAACGCCGGCGCGGTGGCCAGGGACCTTGAATTCACGCTGGAAAACCTCGGTTACCAATTTCCCACGTTTGCCGTGCCCCCCGGTGAAACGACTGACACCCATTTGGAGAAGGTCACCTGGGCGGGGGCGTCCCGACGTTACGGCCAAAACCTTTCGGCTACGGTCCGGCGTCAGCTCGAGCACGAACTGGATTTGATCCACCGGCTCGGGTTTGCGGGTTATTTTCTCATCGTGTGGGATTTGGTGAAGCGTTGCGAGGCGGCCGGCATCATGGTGCAGGGCCGGGGCAGCGCCGCCAACAGCGCCGTCTGCTTCAGCCTGGACATCACCGCCATCGACCCGGTGGGCAACCACCTGTTGTTTGAACGTTTCTTGAGCGAAGGACGCCAAGGCTGGCCCGACATCGATTTGGATCTGCCCAGCGGCGAACGCCGCGAGTCGGTGATCCAAGAGGTGTATAACCGTTACGGGCGCCAAGGGGCCGCGATGACCGCCAACGTCATCACTTTCCGCGGCCGCAGCGCCATGCGCGAAGTCGGCAAGGCCCTGAACCTACCCCCCGACGTGATGGACCGCTTTTCGCGGCTGCACGGCCACGGCGATTTTCCGCACACGCTGGCGACGCGCGACCAATTGCGCCAAGCCGGGTTGCCGCTTGACCACCCGCGGGTGAACGCCTTTTTGGCCGTGTACGGCGCCATCCAGGGTTTACCGCGGCACCTGGGGCAACACTCCGGCGGCATGGTCATCTGCCAGGGCCAACTCGACGCCGTGGTGCCGCTGGAGAACGCCTCGATGCCGGGGCGCACGGTCGTGCAATGGGACAAGGATGATTGCGAAGATTTGGGCATCGTCAAAGTCGACCTGCTCGGCCTGGGGATGCTGGCGGCGTTGCAGGATACCGTCGAACTCTGCCGCCAACGGGGACGGCCGGTGGATTTGGCGGCCCTCGACAAGAACGACGGACCCACCTACGACACCCTCTGCCGGGCCGACACCATCGGCCTTTTCCAAGTCGAGAGCCGCGCCCAGATGGCGACGTTGCCCCGCATGCAGCCGCGGAAGTTTTACGACTTGGTCATCGAGGTGGCCATCATCCGGCCCGGCCCCATCCAGGGTCACCTCATGCACCCTTACTTGGCGCGGCGCGAAGGCACGGAAAAGATCACCTACCTCGATCCCAAGCTCAAACCCGTGCTCGAACGCACCCTCGGCGTGCCGCTGTTCCAAGAACAAATGCTCAAGATTGCGATGGTGATGGCCGACTTCTCAGGCAAAGAAGCCGAGGAATTGCGGCGTGCCCTCAGCTTCCACCGGTCCCAGGAGCGCATGGCGCGGGTGGAAAAAAAGCTGCGCACGGCGTTGGCCGCCAACGGCGTGACCGACGAGGTGGCGGAAAAACTGCTCGCGGCCATCACGTCGTTCGCCCTGTACGGTTTTCCCGAGTCGCACGCCATCAGCTTCGCCCTCATCACCTACTTCAGCGCTTGGTTGAAGGTTCACCGCGCGGCCGAGTTTTACGCAGGTTTGCTGAACAACCAACCCATGGGCTTTTACGCGCCT
This sequence comes from uncultured Chthoniobacterales bacterium, assembly GCA_964252355.1. GTDB lineage: Bacteria > Verrucomicrobiota > Verrucomicrobiia > Chthoniobacterales > JAFAMB01 > CAXUNV01. Next base: position 3,303 of record CAXUNV010000369.1, read on the forward strand.
GCCACCTTGGTGCAGGATGCCAAGCGCCACGGCATCCAGGTCAGGCCCGTGTCGATCGCCCAATCGGCTTGGGCCTGCACGGTCGAGGCGGACGACGCCATCCGGCTCGGCTTTTGCCTGGTCCAGGGGCTGGGTCGCCAACGCGTGGAAACGATGTTGGGTGAACGGGACCACAGGCCGTTCCAAAACGTACGCGACTTTCGGGAGCGCACCCGTTTCGACCGGGACGAACTCCGCATCATGGCAAAATCCGGGGCGCTTAACCCCCTGGCGGGCCACCGCCGCGACGCCCTTTGGCAGGTGGCAGGCGAGACCCGCCAAGGCAGCCTCTTCCCCGACGATGACGACGGAGGAAAAGCACCCGGGCCGTTGCCGGCGATGCGGCCGGCGGAACGTCTCGAGGCGGATTTTGCCACGCTCCGGCTCACGACTGGTCACCACCCCATGGCGCGCCTGCGGCCATCGCTCGGCGACGGCGTGTGGCGCAGCGCGGACCTGCCGGCCGCGCCGGACGGCACTCGGCTCCGGGTGGCCGGGCTGGCGATCTGCCGGCAACGGCCGGGTACCGCCAAGGGGGTGGTGTTCCTCAGTTTGGAAGATGAGACCGGCATCGCCAATGCGATCGTTTACCCACCGCTGTTCGAACGGTGCCGCGGGGTCATCACGCAAGAGAGTTTCCTGCTGGTCACCGGCGTGCTGCAGGTACGTTCCGGGACGATTCACGTCCGGGCGGAAACCGTGGAACGCCTACCCACCCCGGCGTTGGAGACAAGCCCCTCGCACGATTTTAGGTAGGGAGCGGAGGTTCCAAGTTCCGCGTGGCGGGTTCCGAGTTCCGGGCTGCGAGCGGGGCCGGACCTTGCGGGCGACGCCGGTGGGGTGAAAACCCGGCCGCTCCTGGAAGGTGACCCCTAAGGCAAACGGGCCGGCGGGCGGTTGGAGCCGGCGACCCCACCCTGGCTGCACCTTTCATCCCGGGGTGGGCTGGATCCGCTCTTCCCTGGATGGAGCCGTCCCCATCAGGCAGCCGGCTCCAACCGCCCGGCGACCGTTCACCCCAATGGCAACCCTTAATTGCCGACCGGGTTTTCGCCCCACCGGATCTTTCCTAATGGCGACCTGGGAGAAGTCGGCGGTGGCGCCCGCCCGCAACGCTGCGCGGATCTCCGGGACGGGGGCGGCCTTCGCCGGCGCAGCGTAGCGCTGCGGTCGGGGAGCACCGCCCTCCCGGGTTTCGACGGGCATGCAGTCCTCTTCAAACCTTGGCAATCTTGCGCAATCACGCGCGGTCTTGGCAATTCCTAGCCTCCAAACCCGCCCCGGCGGCGGGGTGCGGCCGGTTCCTCAGGTTCTTTCAACCCCTCCGGCAGGCGCAACTCGCCGTGCAACGTTTGGCGCAAAGAGAGGAAATGTTTCGTCGGCGCCGGCCGCGGCCCGACGTGCAGCGCTTGTGCGGCGTTCCACAGCGCCGTCTCCTCAAGCGTCATGCGTTCGTGCTGCAGGAGGTGTTCGCGCCAGGAGCTGTTCATCGTCTCCAGGCGGATGATCTCCGGGTCTTTGAGGTCCAGGTCGAGCCGGAAACTGAACGCACCGTTGCGCAGCAGGATGGGACGCACCGCCCGCATGATGTGCAGGAAACGTTCTTGGTTCTCGTGCGGCACCCGAAACTCGACGCTCACCGCGACCGGGCCCGACTCCGGCCGCGGCTCGTAGAGGTCGCGGTGGAAGGCGGTGCTCAACGGCGCAAGGTCGAGTCGCAGGTCGACGGTGAAGTCGATCGAGTACCGTCGGACAACCAAGAGGCTGAGGGCGAACAACGCCGCCACCGTGAGCAGTGCGCCGCGCACCCCCACCCCGCCGGCGAGCGCCCCCCAGGCAACGGCAACCTCGATGCTGCCGTCCGCGACCGC
>CAXUNV010000370.1:0-5200 GCA_964252355.1 uncultured Chthoniobacterales bacterium
GTCCTGGCGTGACAGCTCGTGCGTTTCGCCGTTGAACGACAGTTTCCCGCGCCCAGCCAGCGGGACCAAGACCAGTTCTTCCCCGGCGGAATCCCCGTCGAGGCTTTCGCCGGCACTGAGCCGCGCCACCTTGAAAGAGATGTACTTCCACCGCGCCTTTTCCGGGGTGACGTCGAGCAAGAAAACTCCGCCCTCGCTCGACCGATGACGCCGCTGCAGATCCGCGGCATCCGTTTGCGTTGGCGTTGCGATAGATTCTTCAGCCATTCTGGACGACCTCCTTCACGCGTTCGCTCAGCCGGTTCGGCGACAATCCAAACAGGTCCAGCAAATAATCATTGGGCGCCGACTCACCCCAACGGTCCTCGAGACCGAGGCGGACCACCCGGCGGGGTGAACGTTCGGACAGGATTTCGGTCACGAGAGAACCCAGGCCACCGTGGACGTTGTGCTCTTCGACCGTCACCACCATCTGGTACGGTTCGCAAGCCCGGACAAATTCCTCCACGTCCAGCGGTTTGATCGACGGCACGTGCAGCACTCCCGCCGAAATGCCTTGCGGCTCGAGCAGTTGCGCCGCCTCTCGGCACCGGGCGCTCTGCGGGCCGGTCGACACTAGGAGCAGGTCCTTGCCCTCTTTGAGCCGGTACGTTTTCCCGAGGGCAAATTGGTAGTTACCATCGAAAACGTCCGGGCAAGTGTCCCGGGCCAACCGCAGGTAGACCGGGCCACGGTGGTCGGTGGCCCAACGCATGGCCGCCTCGCATTCAATCCGGTCGGCGGGCGCTAGCACGATCATGTCCGGCATGGCGCGCATGATGGCGAGATCCTCGACGTCGTGGTGCGTCTTGCCCGTCAACCCGGTGAGCACCCCCGCGTAAGCCGCCCCGATCTTCACGTTGGCGTGCGTCTGGGCGACCAACATCCGGATCGGGTCCACCGCCCGGTGGGTGAAAAAGATCGCAAAACTGGAGAGCCAAGGGATGTAGCCAACCGAGGCCAAGCCCACGGCGGCGCCGACGCAGTTCTGCTCGGCGATGCCCATCTGCAGAAACCGGTCCGGGTGGGCTTTGGCGAACTTGTCCGCCTTGGTCGAGTTGGCCAGATCGGCGTCCAGCACCAGCACGTTCGGGTTGGTTTCGCCCAAGGCCACCAGCGTGTCGCCCCACACGTCGCGCATGGCCTTCATGCCAACGCCTCCTCCGCCACGCCGAGCTCTTCCGCGACGACCTTCAGCTCCTCTTCCGTGGCCACCTTCGAATGCCACTCGTACTTGCCTTCGGTGAAGCGCACGCCTTTGCCTTTGACCGTGTGCGCGACCACCATCGTCGGTTTATCAGACGACTCGCCCGACCCTTTGGCGTCTTGGAGCGCCGGGATGATCTGCGCATAATCGTGCCCATCTTTTTCAGGTCCGTACCCGACCACGGGTCGCGGCGGTCGCCCCGGTGCAGTTCCTCCGGGCCGAGCACCCAACCGAACTGCTGCAAGCCGTTCCAATCCAGGATCGCGGTGAGGTTGCCCAGCTTGTACCGGGGCGCGACGTGCAGCGCCTCCCAAACCATCCCCTCCTGCAGTTCGCCGTCCCCCAGCATGACGAAGGTGTGGAATTTTTCTCCCCGCAACTTCGCCCCGAGCGCCATGCCGAGGCCGACCGAGAAGCCTTGGCCCAGGGAACCGGTCGAGGTTTCCAGACCGGGCAGCCGGGTCACGTCGGGATGGCCCTGCAGGCGCGAACCGCCTTTGTCGAACGTCTTGAGTTCGTCGACGGGCAAAAAACCCCGCAGCGCCATGACCGTGTACTGGCCGATGGAGGCGTGGCCTTTGGAGAGGATGAACCGGTCCCGCTCGGGCCAGTCTGGTTTCTGCGGGTCGACGGCCATCACGCGGAAATAGAGCGCGATCAGCAGGTCCATGGCCGAAAAGGGGCCGCCGACGTGGCCCGCCCCGCTCCGGGCCACCGTGCTGATGGCCAACCACCGCCCCCGCCGCGCCAACGCTTCCAGCTCACCGTAATCTTCGTTCCTCTTCATCGCTTTCTGGTTACCTATCTATTCGTTCGCCGTCCCTGACCCCCGTTTGTCCGTCCATCAATCGTCACGCGGCAATTTCTGACACGTTCACCGGTCGACCCTCTTTCCAGCTGCGCGTCGCCGCCACGGCAATTTTGAGCGACTCCAGGGCATCCGAAACCCCGGGAGACGGTAATTTGCCTGCGGCGATGGCGCCGAAAAAGGCGTCCAGCTCGGCCCGGAAAGCCGGCCCGAACCGGTCCATGAAAAAATGGTAATGGTCCAACTGGTAGCCTTGTTGGTGGTAATGCCTCAGCGGGGTTTTCGGTTCGGCTTGCACGACCAGTTTGCCGTGCTCGCCAAACACTTCGGTGGCGATGTCGTAGCCGTAGACGGCTCGCCGGGAGTTTTCCACGACCCCCAAAGCCCCGTTGGCGAAGCGGAGCAGCGTGGTGGCCGTGTCGACGTCACCAAACCCAGCGGCGTCGGGGTGGAACCTCACCGCGCCCCAGGCCTGCACCGCGTCGACCTCGCCCATCAAAAACCGCGCCATGTCGAACTCGTGGATGGCTTGGTCGACGAATAACCCCCCGCTCTTTTCCAAGTACTCCTTCGGCGGCGGCGCCGGGTCACGGCCGACGGTGCGAAACTGATCGAGACGGCCCAGCGTACCATCTTCGATCCGCCGCTTGGCCTCTGCGTACCCCGCGTCGAAACGTCGCTGAAAACCGATCTGGAACGGCACGCCGGTGTTGGCGACGACCGCGAGCGCCCGTTGCGTGCGTGCCAAGTCCAGCGCCACCGGTTTCTCGCAAAAGATCGCTTTCCCGGTTTCAGCCGCGGCTTCGATCAGGCCGGCGTGGGTGTCGGTCGGCGTGCAGATGACGACGGCGTCGATGTCGCGCCGGTTGACCGCCTCCTCAGGCGACGCCGTCACCTCCTTAGCGCGAACCAGGGGACGGACCGCTTCCGCCGCCTCAATCCGCGGGTCGCACACCACCGCCACTTCAACACCCGGTAAGGACGCGAGGTTTTTCGCGTGCTCTTGGCCAATCCTCCCCGCACCCAACAAAGCCACCGAGATTTTATCGTTTTTCATACCAGTATGCCGGATTTTTCCATGCACCGCCGAGCGTATCGCCTTGCCATGGCCTCTGGGTTGTCTCTGCCGAGATCCGTGGACTGCGGGATGTCGGGCATGTTTCTCCTGCCAACCTGCACCCTTCGTTCCTGTCCGCCTTTGGACAACCACGGGCCATCAATGCGATCTGCGCAGGTGGCCAGCCGAATGGTTCCGCGGCTTGACGGCCAGGGATCGACTTCGCCAGTCGTTGCAATTTTTCCCATGGGAGACCAGCATCCATGCTCATGCGCGGGCTGCGCTCCCCGTCCCCGGAACGCGGGATCGACCGTACAACTCGGGCAACGGCATCGATTCCACCGACGCCGGGGCGCCCTGGGCCATGGAGATGAGCAATGCCTGCGAGACGAGGGTCGCGCGATAGCCATCCCACGCGTCGGGGCCATCTACCGGCTCGGCCCCGCCCTCGGCGGCGCCGGCACGCCAACGCGAGATCGCGTCAACCCAGGCCTGCAGCTCGCGCCGGTAGGCCTCGGCGAAACGCCCCCGCCAATCGGGAGAAAACGCTTGGCTGGCTTTTAGATGGGTGCGGGCGACGATCCGCGCGGTCGGGGCCAGTTCCAGGGTGCCGGCGTCGCCAACGACCTCGCAGCGGATCTCGTAACCGTAGCTGGACGTGACGAAAAGCTCGACGAAGATAAGCGCGCCGCCCGCCAGTTCCAGGATCACCACCTGCGGATCCCGCAGGCCTCCGGCCTCCGCCGCGCTCGGGGACATCCAGTTTACCCGGATCACGTCCCGTCCAAAGATCCAAGGCATCACGTCAATCTCATGCGGAGCCGAGTTGAGGACGGTCATCTCGGAAGTCCAGCCCGCGGGCACACTGACGTTGCGGTGCACGCAATGCGCCAACCTCGGCGTGCCGACCTCCCCCGCGGTTACCCGGTTGCGCAACTCCGCGTAACCGGGATCGAACCGCCGCATGAAGCCGACCTGCACAAGACGCAAACCCGCGGCTTGTTCGAGGTGGAGGATCTCCGCGCACTCGGCCACCGCCGGCGCGAGCGGTTTTTCACACAGCACGGGCTTGCGTGCGGCGATGCACGCCGCCACGTACCCGGCGTGCGTCGAGTCGCTTGAGGCAATGAGCACGGCGTCCACGTCCGCGGAGGCGATGAGCGCCTCCGCCGAAGGGAGCGCTTTGGCGCCCCAAACTCGCGATGCGACCGCTTCTGCACGCCGCAGGTCGACGTCATGGATCGCCCGGACTTCCCCGCCGGAGATGGCCGAACGGATTGTCCCAACGTGGTCGGCCCCCATGATGCCGGCGCCGATCACCCCAATGCCCAAGGTCCTGTTAGCTTTCACCTTCTGCCATTTCGGGAAGGGCTGCTGGATCGAATCGAGCGGTTGACCGTGCGTCGTCCTCAAGGCCAGCGCGCCCTTTAAGGGTCGCGTCCTCCAACCTTTGGCCGAACGCGTTCCTGCTTTGCGCTTTCGGTCGTCGTGGCAGTGGGGTGTCATGCCACGGCGGCAACTTCGATGTGTGGGAAATCGCGATGCTTACCTGCCGGACGGACAAGCGTCTCGGCCTCGATTGCTTGGAACGTTTTCAGGTCTTCTTCCAATCGCCCCGCCTTCTCGGGAACCGCCGAGACCGCATCCCCCGACGCACCCGAGCAGGTTGCGCGCTCATTTTGCCGCTTGCTTTCCCGGCTTCATCCCGCCGTACAACGTCTCGTAATTATGGGTGTAGATTTCGATGATGTTGCCGAAAGGATCTTCGCAGTAACACAACCGGTACTCGTCAATCGTGGAATCATTCCGCCAGATCTTTGACCGCTGCCGGCCACCGGACGAGGCGATACGCCCCGCAAGACCTTCGATGTCGGGGTCGGTGACGCAGATGTGGAAAAAGCCGCTCTTCCAATATTCCAATGACGGCTCGCGCCGCTCGTGCGGCGGGTCAAGAAGCTGGAAAAGCTCGATGCCGACCCCGTTTACCGAAACCATGTGGGCTTGAAGCATGGCGTTGCAGTCCTGGCCAAGCACATCGTGGACGTTTGAACCTGAATCGGTCGCGCGCACCTCGATGGGTCCCATCAAC
>CAXUNV010000371.1:0-4292 GCA_964252355.1 uncultured Chthoniobacterales bacterium
GGCCGTCGCCGCTTCCCCGGCATCTCCGGGGTGGACCGCCGCCCGGAAGCGTCCGTCCGCAGCCTCTACCGGGCGGCCCTCGGCCGCTTGCCCGAAAGCGAAGCGCTGAAAAACGCCTCACGCCTTCTCCAAGAGGGGCGCAGGCTCCAGGTGCTTGCCGAGAACATCGTGAAGTCCCCCGAGTTCCAGGCGCGTCATGGCACCACTAGGCGGGTGGACCAAGCCTTTGTGGAGGCGGTTTACCGGGACGCGCTGGGGCGGGCGCCCGATCCCGAAGGTTTGCGTGGTTGGTTGCGGTTTGCGCGCAGGGGAGGGACGCGTGGACGGTTTTTGGCAGCGTTTGCGCAAGCGCCGGAATGCCTTGCCCACGCGATGGAACTCGGGCCGGGAACGATCCCTGCGTCCACGCAAGGAAACCCGCACTTCGTGGTGAGCTGCCTCTACAAAACTGCGCTCGGACGGTTTGCAGACGAAGCCGGCTACCGCAACGGGGTGGCGAGCTTGGCTTCCGGAGGGAGCGTGCTTGGGTTAGCGGAATCACTCGTGGCGTCGGCGGAGTTCCAGTTTCGCCACGGGGCGAACGGCACGGTCACCCCCAAATACCTTAGGGCGCTGTATCGCGACGGGCTCGGGCGTGAACCAGACCTCGATTCCCTTTTCGCCTTCTTGAGGGCGGGCACCGGTGGTGCCACCCGCGCGCAGGTCCTGGCTGAGGTTGGCACCTCCGAAGAGGCCAAGCGGCATTGTTTTCCCGAAACGGTCGATCCCGTTTCGCGTTACCGGGCGTGGGTTGCCGCGAACGATCGTTTGGGGGATTCGGATCGGGAGATGATCCGGCTTCACCTCTCCGGGTTTGCGACGACGCCGTGCTTCGGCGTGATCGTGCCGGCGGGGAATGACGTTGGCGCCTTGCGGAGGACGGTGCGTTCGGTCGTCGACCAACTTTACCCCCACTGGGAACTCTGGGTCGTGCTGTCGCCGCTTGGCGGCGATCCTTTAGGAGAATGGTTGGGTGATGGGGCGAGCGACCCGCGGATCCGGGCCTTAACCACGGCCGACGCGGCTGCGCAGGGCACGCTCGACGCCGTGCTCAACCGGTCCTCCGCCGAATACTTTGGGTTGCTCGCGCCAGGGGACCTCTTGGCAGGGCACGCCTTGTACCAAGCCGCGTTTGCGCTCGACGAATCGCCTGCCGACGTCCTCTACACCGACCACGACCACCTCGACGCGCAGGGCGAGCGATGTGAGCCCTGGTTCAAACCGGGTTTTGACCCGGACTGGTTGCTCGGTCAGGATTACCTGAACCCCTTCGTGCTTTACCGGACGGAGTTTCTGCGCGGCATGGATGGGAAGCCTGCCGCTTTGGAAGGCACCGCGAGTTTCGAATTGGCGTTGCGGGCGACGGCGTCGGCCGCTCCCGACCGGATCTGCCACGTTCCAGCTATTCTTTACCATCGCGCCCATTTGCCGGCAGATAACCTCGTGGCCGACATCGACGCGAATCTTGGGATGAGGAAGGCGGTCCGCGACTTTCTAAACCAACAGGGGTTCGGCCGCGCCGAAGTCGTCCCGTTGCCGCACGCGCCTTGGCTCAACCGGGTGGTCTGGCCGCTGCCGGACCCGGCGCCCACCGTTTCGGTCATTATTCCGACCCGCGACCGGCTCAACCTGCTCCGGCCCTGCGTGACCGACCTGCTCGAGCGTACGACGTACCCGAACCTAGAGGTGCTGGTCGTGGATAACGACAGCCGCGAGCCGGAGACGTTGGCTTTCCTGGCAGAACTTCCCGCCCGGGACGAGCGGGTCCGGGTGATCCGGCAGGTCGGCGCCTTCAATTATTCGGCGTTGAACAACGCGGCCGCCCGTTTGGCCCAGGGCGAGGTGCTCGTCTTGCTGAACAACGACATCCGCGTCATCGACGGCGGCTGGCTACGGGAACTCGTCTCCCAAGTCTGTCGCGCCGACGTCGGCATCGCCGGCGCGAAACTGCTCTACGCGGATGGGCGCGTGCAACACGGTGGGGTGGTGTGCGGCCCGGACGGGGTCATGATCCACCTGCAACGCGACCTCTACCGAAACGACGCCGGATACCTCAACCAGCTCCAGCTGACCCGCACGCTCCTGGCGGTGACGGGTGCCTGCTTGGCTGTGCGCAAAGACCTTTTCCTGCAGGTCGGAGGTTTGGACGAGGTCAATCTCCGGGTGGCCTACAACGACATCGACCTTTGTTTGCGTATCGGCGACCTTGGCTACCGGGTAGTCTGGACACCCTTTGCGGAGCTGCTTCACCTTGAGTCGGTCTCGCGCGGGAAGGACGACACCCCGGAGAAGAAGGCCCTTTTCCGCCGCGAATCCGGCTACATGCGGCGAACCTGGCTTTCCATTTTGGAAGACGGAGATCCGTTCCACAACCCCAACGTACTGTTCGGCTGGGACCGTTCCGAAATCCCGAGCGCACCCCGGCGCAGCCAGCCGTGGTGCTGCACGGCTATGGAATTTGCCAAACTCGGCCGCTTTTTCGTAGACGCCGCACGCGATGGCCGCGTGGACCAAAATTGACGACCATGAGCGTAACTCCACCGCCCGCACCCGCCCCCGACGCTGAGCTCCTGGCGCCTTTCTGGAGCGAGGAGATGGAACCGCTTTTCTGGCGCTCGTTAAGGACTGGACAGGACGGGTCTTGGTATGGCCACGTGCCGTTCGCCCTTTGGGTGGTGGGAGCGGCCCAGCCTCAACTCGTCGTGGAGTTGGGCACCCATTACGGGACATCCTACTTCGCATTTTGCGAATCGGTGCTCGCCCACCGCTTGGACACCCGTTGCTACGCGGTCGACACCTGGAAGGGTGATGACCAAGCCGGTCATTACGGGGAAGAGGTCTTCCAAGACGTCCACCGTTTCAACGAGGCGCGGTTCGGCGCGTTTTCGGAGCTGCTCCGCGGCACCTTCGACGAGGCGCTGCCCTTTTTTAACCCCCATTCCATCGACCTTCTGCACATCGACGGGCTGCACACCTACGAGGCGGTCCGTCACGACTTCGAGGCATGGCGCCCGAAGTTATCGAAGCGGGCCGTGGTGCTGTTCCACGACACCAACGTCCATCAGGGTGACTTCGGCGTTTGGCGCTATTGGGAGGAGTTGCAGGAAGCCTATCGGAGCTTCGCCTTTCTGCATGGCCACGGTCTAGGCGTGCTGCTCGTGGGCGATGCGCCCCCGCCCAAGCTGGTGGAGCTCTGCGCCCTGCGCGAACCGCGCCGGGTGAACGCCGTCCGCCAACGTTTTGCCATGGTGGGTGAACGCTGGGAGTTGCTGCACAAACATCAGCAAGGCGCAGCCAGACAGGAAGCCGTCGACAAAATCTACGAGGACGGTGTGGCGGCAACGCGCGAATGCCAGCGTTTGGAGGGTGAGCTCGCCAAACGCGACGAGCGGATCTGGCATCTCGAAAAACTCCATGCGGACGTTGAGGCGGCAGCGCGCGAGTGTCAGCGGCTGGGCGCCGGCTTGGCTGAGCGCGACGCACGCATCGGGCAGCTTGAGGAGGCACGCGCCGCCGAGCTTCACGAAGCACGAAGGAACCTCTCTGAACGCGACGGGCGGATCGTGGCTTTGGAGGCCCAAGTCGCTCAACTCCGGCAGGAGGCGATCGCGGCGGCGCAATTGCAGGCGCGGGCCGCCCGCCGTGCACGCGAAGCGCGGGCGGAAGCCAATCGCGCGATCGTGCACGCGGCCAAGCTGCCCGCACCCGCGGGCGCCCGGGAGGGCGTGGCGCTGCGCGTCATCTACATCTCCGGTGAGCCGGCGACGCCGGGCAACCTCTATCGGGTCGTCCGGCAAGTGGAAGCGCTGCGCACGCTGGGCCTGGAGGCTTCCTGGGTCAAGTTGGGCGAGGTCCCCCAGCGTTTGCGCGACATCGCGTCCGCCAACTTGGTGATCGTCTGGCGGGTCGGTTGGGACGAGCTCCTGGCCAACGCGGTGGAAACCGCCCGGGCTGCCGGGGCGAGGGTCGTTTTCGACGTCGACGACCTCATGGTCGATCCCGACCTTGCCCGCTTCGACCTCATCGATGGGATCAGAACCCAAGGCCTGACGGAACAGCAGGTCAAGGACCATTACGCCCGTTTCCGGACGGCGGCGCTGGCATCCGACTGTTGCCTGGTGCCAACGGAGGAACTGGCCACCCACCTGCGCCGACTGTTTCGGACGACGCTGGTGCTGCCCAACGGCTTCGACCGACGCACGTACGCCGCGTCGCGCCTCGCCGTCCGCCGGCGTCGGGCGCAGGCGCCGGAC
>CAXUNV010000371.1:4302-5190 GCA_964252355.1 uncultured Chthoniobacterales bacterium
GTTCACGCACCCACCAAAAGGATTTCGCCGTGGCGGCCGGGGCGATCGCGCGCGTCCTGCGCGAACGGCCGCACGCGCGCTTGGTCCTTTTCCGTGACGGCGACTCAGGCAAGCCATACCTCGATCCGACTGAGTTCCCGGCCCTGCGTGGGTTGGACGCGCAGATCGAGTGGCGGCCCTTGGTGCCGCTGACGGAGCTGCCGGCGGAGTTGGCCCGCTTCGACGTGAACTTGGCGCCGCTGCAGATGGGCAACCCGTTCTGCGAAGCCAAGAGCGAACTGAAGTACTTCGAGGCCGCGCTGGTCGATGTGCCGACGGTAGCCTCGCCCACCGGGCCGTACCGCCGGGCCATCCGCCACGGTCACACTGGGTTCCTGGCGCACGACGAAGCGGGGTGGGCGACGGCGCTCCTAAAGCTGGTAGATGAACCGGAGCTGCGCCAGTGGGTGGGGCGCACCGCCCACCGGGACGCGCTTTGGCGTTTTGGGACGTTGCGACGCACGGAGATGCTGCGGTCGCTTGTCCCGCAGCTGCTGGCAGACGGTCGCGGTGCGGCGCACGCGTTCGCCCTGGAGCTGGCGCGGGGCCTGGGTTCGGGATCGGCCGCGCCCGAGGTGGTCCTGCCCGCTTACCGGGTCGCCTTCGAAGCCAACCGCTTCGGCGAAGCCGAGGTGACGGTCGTGGTGCCGCTGCACAACTATGCCCAACACGTCGAAGAAGCGTTGGCCTCAGTCCGGGACCAAACTTTCCAACCGCTAGACTTGGTCGTGGTGGACGACGCATCCACGGACGAATCACTCGACGTCGCGGTCGCTTGGGCGCGCCAAAACGCCGCCTCTTTCAACCGAGTCGCGGTGCTAACCAACGGCGCCAACACAGGCCTGGGAG
>CAXUNV010000372.1:0-5151 GCA_964252355.1 uncultured Chthoniobacterales bacterium
GTCCCAACACCGCAGCGCGCGCACTGTCCACAGGACGATCAATGAACCTCGGCGTGGTTAGCTTCGACATTTGGCAATACGGGCCGACGCACGTGTTGTCCGGGATTGCCGATGCGGCCCGCCAGGTCGGCTATGCGACGAGCTTGGTGAGCATCGGTGAGCTGGACCGCGAAGGCGTCCGCGCCGCGATCGATCACCTCCTCGCGGACGCGGTTGACGGCATCATCGTCATCGCCCCTGTGGAGGGTGCGAGGGCCGCCGTGCAAGCAGTGCCCGCCAAGGTCCCGCTGGTGATGTTCGAACCGAGCGTCGACAACGGGACGACGAGCGTCGCCATTGACGAGACTTTGGGCGCGCGTTTGGCGACCCAACACCTCTTGGAATTGGGGCACCGATCGGTGTGGCACGTCAGTGGTCCGTTGGGTTGGCTCGGGACCGAGGCACGGGTGCGGGGCTGGCGGGCAGAGCTGACGGCCGCGAGGCGGGTCGCGCACGAGGTGTTCGTGGGCGACTGGAGTTCCGCGTCCGGTTATCGAGCCGGTCAGGAGATTGCCCGTCACCGGGAGATCACGGCGGTTTTCGTGGCTAACGACCAGATGTCCTTGGGCGTGCTCCAAGCGTTGCACCAGGCCGGCCTCAACGTGCCGCGGGACGTCAGCGTCGCCGGCTTCGACGACCTTCCCGAGTCCGGATTTTTTCAGCCTGCGCTCACGACCGTCCGAATGGACTTCACCGAGCTCGGACGCCGCTGCGTCCGGCGGCTCTTGGAGTTGATTCAGGGAACGTCGCCTTCCCCTACGGCGCTGCTGACGCCCGAACTGGTCGTGCGGTCCAGCACCGGGCCGCCGCCGTCCCGCGGTACCGGCACCCCGGCGGGGTCGGGCCGCCGCCGTCGAGCCAGACCCGGCCTTCACGAATGACCCCCATGTCCCAAACACAAAAAATGAACGCTTCGGAACTGCGCCCTTTCGGAAAGACGGGCCTGTCGGTGACGCCGCTGTGCGTCGGAACCAGCGCACTGGGCAACTTTCCCGCCCAGTACGGGTACGAGGTTGGCACCGAACGGGCGATCGCCACCCTACGCCGGGTTTTCGAAGGACCGATCAACTTCCTCGACACCTCCAACGAGTACGGGGGTGGCGAGAGCGAACGCAGGATCGGCCGGGCGCTCTCGGACGTCGGCGGGCTCCCGGAAGGTTTCGTACTCGCCACGAAGGTCGACCCCCTCCCGGGCAGTTCCGACTTTTCCGGCGACCGCGTCCGGGCTTCGGTAGGCGAAAGCCTCGAACGCCTTGGCCTCGACCGGCTGCAGGTCGTCTTCCTGCACGACCCTGAAAAGATGACCTTCGCGGAGGGCGTCGCCCCGGGCGGTGCGGTCGAGGCTTTGATGAAACTGCGCGAGGAAGGGGTGATCGGCCATCTCGGCGTCGCCGGGGGCCCGATTGACCTCATGCTCCAATACTTGGCCACCGGGGCGTTCGACGCCGTGATCAGCCACAATCGTTACACCCTCGTCGACCAATCGGCGGAACCACTGCTCGACGACGCGGCCCGGCGCGGGATTGCGTTCGTCAACGCCGCGCCCTACGGGGGCGGCATGCTGGTGAAAGGACCCGATGCGGTGCCAAAGTACTGCTATCAACCGGCCAATGCGGCGACGTTGGAACGGGTGCGCAGGATGGAGCGGATCTGCACGTCCCATGACGTGCCGTTGGCAGCCGCTGCGCTTCAGTTCTCGCTGCGGGAGGGTCGGATCGCCTCCACGATCGTCGGGATCACCGAACCCGAACGCGTCGAGCAAACCCTTCGCCTCGCCGAGTGGCCGATCGCCCAAGCAGTGTGGGAAGAACTTGAGCCCTTGGCGGCGGTCGGGAGGAAGGGCGTCCTGTGACCTTCAGGAGGCGAATGACCGCGAGGATGTCGGCGGCAAGCCGGGCCAGGGATTAGGCGACGCCAGGGTCCCTGAGGCAGGGCCAAGGGGAGTCGCTGGGCTAGAGTCGACGCGTTGCGCTCCCCTCAAGGGAGCGCGCCGTCCGTCTGGCGGCTGAAGCGGTTCGAAGGCGGCGGGTGCGGGAGGGACGGCACGGCCCCGGCGTCGCCGACAACCCTCACCGCCGGCAAGGCCGCGGCATCTTCGAGCGTTAGTTTGACCGGATAGAGTTCGGAAACCCGTCCGCGCACCCTTCAAGCTCCCGGGCCCTCAGCCGACGGCGTTTCCCACCTTTGTGATTTGGCAGACCGAAACAGCGCCTCAATGACCGCCATGTTCCGGATGGAACCTTCCAACGGGACGGCCGGCTCGGTCCCCTGACGCACGCCCTGCGAAAAAAGGTCACCCTGGATCGTGTACTGGTTGCAGGTCTCGAATTCGAGGACTTCGACGTTTTCCCCCGAGAGGTCAGTCCCGTCGTCGATGAAGATCCGGCAAGGCCGATCCGGCGGGGCGTTGAAGGGAATCGGGATCTCCACGCGTCCCGTCGTGCCGAGGATCTGCACCTTTTGGTAGGGGACCATCTGGGTGCCGCAAGTAAACACGCACTGGCCGCCGGTAAAGTGCAGCATCCCGGAGGTCAGCCGGTCGGTTCGCAGGTTTGGATCCGCTTCGATCAGCCCCATCACCCTCGTCGGTTCCCCTCCGAAAACGAGCCGCGCGGTGTACACCAGGTAACAACCGATGTCCATCAGGGCGCCACCTCCGTAATCCAGGATGTTGCGGACGTTCTGCGGGTCGATGAGATGATAGCTGAAGGCCCCCACCACGGCCCGGACCGTGCCGATCCTTCCTTCCCGGACCAAGTCTAGTGCGCGCCGCCATTGGGGATGCGTACGCACCATGAAAGCCTCCTCGATCTTCACACCTGTGCGGTCGCGGGTTTTCAGCAAAGAGGCCGCCTCCTCGACGGTGAGGCTGATCGGCTTTTCGCAGAGCACGTGTTTGCCGGCTTCCGCCGCTTTAATGGACCAGGGAACGTGCAGGTGATTGGGCAACGGGTTGTAGATGGCTTCCACCTCTGGATCGGCCAAGAGGTCCTCGTAAGATCCGTAAGCTTTCCGGATCCCAAACTGATCCGCCGCCTTCTGCGCCTTTTCGAGGTTCCTGGAAGCGATCGCGACGATCTGCGACTGCTTGCCTTGCTGCATGGCTGGGATCACCCTTCTTACGGCGATGTCCGCGACGCCAAGAACGCCCCAACTAACTTTTTCGTCCATTCGTCCTTATAGCACTTTTCACCGGAGGTCGCGCCGGGCCGAGGCGCGTTCCCGTGACGGAGCCAGGCCCGAGCGCAGCGGTTTACCCATTGCCCGATGCCACAGCTCCACAGCTTGGGAGCAATCAACGAAGCCTCGACCGCGACATGTTCAAACAGACCAAACGGGAACGGTCCGGTCTCCGTCGCGGCGAAGGCTGCGGCCGTTTTGAACCGCTACATTCCCGTCTTTGAACCAAGGGGCGCGCGGCCCCAAGCGGCAGGTCGTCTCAGGTTAGCCGTCGTCCCTTCCTCAGCCCTCGATTGTTGCCAACTTTCCATCCCACCGCTACCCCAGACCTCACCTAACCCTGCCGAGCTGCCGGCCGGATGTTCTGGTTCAAGTGGAACAGGTTGTCCGGATCGTATTGCGCTTTGATCTTTGCCAAGCGCTCGTAGTTGGCGCCGTAGGCGGAGGAGACCCGGTCGCCTTCCTCTTCCGTCATGAAGTTTACGTAGACGCCCGCGGAGGCGTACGGGGCGGAGGCCCGGAAAAAGTCGCGCGCCCAAGTCATGCAACGCCCGTCGTCCTGCCGGTCGTCCCAGCGACCGTGCACGTTCATGATGAATTTGGCGTCGCGGTGGGGGTAGGCGGTGGCGTCGGCCGGGACGCGGTTGGCCGCGCCTGCAACTTGCCCGACGAAGATCTCGCACTGGGGCGAAGGCAGTTTGCCGGCGAAGTCGATCATCGAATCGAGCGCGCCATCGCTGAGCCCGGTGAAGTTGTGCGACTTCCAATAGTTCCTCGCGCCCGGCGTCAGCAGAGGGTCAAAGGTCTTTTGCCATTGCGCGTAGGGCTGGGCGCCCACGTGTTCGCCGTGCGGCGTGCCGAGGCGGCGCAATGGCTCGATCAGTTTCATGCCTTGGGCAATGTCGCCGACGTAGAAGGGGACAAGGACGACCACTTCTTTGCCGTGCACGTCGGCCGGCAAGAACGGCAAGGGCGGCGCCTTGCGCAACACCACCCAGACGTTGAGCTCTTCCGGTGCGGATTCGGCGAACTCGCGGTACTGCGAGAGGACCTGCTTGGCCTGAGCAAACGGGTAGACGATCAACCCAGCCAAGATTTCCGGCCCGACCTGCTGGAGCCCAAACTCGAACTCCGTGACGACCGCGAAATTGCCCCCGCCGCCGCGCAGCGCCCAGAAGAGGTCAGCGTTTTCGCTTTCGCTGGCCCGGAGCTTTTCCCCGTCCGCGGTGACCACGTCCGCCGAGATCAGGTGGTCGACGGTCATGCCGTGCTTGCGGGTCAACCAACCGAACCCGCCGCCCAACGTGAGCCCCGCGATGCCGGTGGTGGAGTTGATGCCCGTCGGCGTGGCCAACCCGTGGGCTTGGGCCGCCTCATCGAAATCGGCGAGCGTCGCGCCAGGTTGGACGTAGGCGCGCTTCTTTTCAGCGTCGACGCGGACCTCGCGCATGGCGGAGAAGTCGATGGTGACGCCGCCGTCGCAGAGGGCGTTGCCCGCGATGTTGTGGCCCGCGCCGCGGACCGAGATTTCGAGCCCGTGCTCGCGCGCAAAGGCGAGGGCCGGCGCGACGTCGTCGGCTGAGGCGCATTGTACGAGAAGCGCGGGCCGCCGGTCGATCATCGCGTTCCAGATCTCGCGCGAGGCGTCATAGTCTCGGTCGCTTGGTCCGATGATCCGGCCTTTGATCCTGCTTTGCAGGTTTCGGGGAAGGTTGGGATGCTTGGATGCGTGGAGGGTTGCGGGGGAAGGGGCGGAGGAGGGCGATCGCCCGCGTGGGAGGGTGGTGCTCATTTTTCTGATTCCGTTCGTAGTGAAGTGCCAACCGACCAGTTCCCTTTTGGAGGGCAAAAGGGAACCGGGTAGATCCGATGCTTGGCGCAGCCAAGGGGGGATCAAGATCTGCGGATGGCTTTCTCCTTCCCGGCCTCATC
>CAXUNV010000373.1:0-5128 GCA_964252355.1 uncultured Chthoniobacterales bacterium
GGAGCACTTGGCGTACGTGATCTACACCTCGGGATCCACGGGAGAGCCAAAAGGGGTGATGGTCACCCACGCAGGAGTTTGCAATCTGTTGCGCTGGCACCAGGAACGTTACGGCCTCAACGCCGGTGAGGCGGTCTTGCAACACTCGACTTTCTCATTTGATCTCTCGGTCCCCGAGATCTTCTGGCCGCTGGTGACGGGCGGAACCCTCGTGCTGGCCCGTCCGGACGCCGGCGCCGACCCTGGCCACCTAGTCGACTTGATCAATCGCCACGGCGTTTCCACAACCAACTTTGTGCCTACCGCCTTGGGCTTGTTGCTCGACGAACCGCGCGCCGCCGACTGCGCGTCGCTGCGACGGATCCTGTGTTGCGGCGAAGCGCTTTCCCCGGAACTGGCCAACCGCGCCCGTCGCGTCTGGCCCCAAGTGCGGCTGGAAAACCTCTACGGACCGACGGAGACCACGGTGGAAGTGACCGCTTGGACCTGCGGCGAGGAACCGAGCGGGGCCGCGGTTCCCATCGGCAAACCGATCGCAAACACCCAGGCTTACGTGCTTGGTCCCGACCTGCAACCGCTGCCGGTCGGCGTTCCCGGCGAGTTGTGCATCGGCGGCGTGCAGGTGGCCCGCGGTTACCTCAACCGTCCCGAGCTGACTCGGGAAATGTTCTTGCCAAACCCGTTTGCGGCCGGGCGCCTCTACCGCACCGGCGACCGAGCCAAGTTCCGCCCGGACGGCAACCTGGAATACCTGGGCAGGTTCGACGGGCAGGTGAAACTCCGCGGCTACCGGATAGAGGTCGGCGAGATCGGCGCGGTGCTGGGGCGTGTGCCGGGGGTGCGCGACTGCGCGGTGTTGGCCGACGCGCCTGGCGCGACGGGGCAACTGGTTGCCTATGTGGCCGGCGACGCCTTGAACGAGAACGAGTTGCGGGCCGCCGCCCGCGCCTTTCTGCCGGACTACATGGTCCCGCAAGCCTACGTTTGGTTGAAACGCCTGCCCGTCACCGCAAACGGCAAACTCGACCGGCGCGCGCTGCCGCCGGCGGGGTTCCAGCAAAAATCCGCGGAAACGCGGGAGGCTAAAGATGCCATCGAACGGGAACTCTTGGAGATGTGGCGCCAAGCGCTCGGTCAGCCGCGCCTGGGTGTCTTGGACAACTTCTTTGCAGCGGGCGGTCACTCGTTGACCGCCGTCAAACTCTTTGCCGCGATCGAACGACGGCTCTCCAAGCGTCTGCCCCTCTCGACGCTCTTTGAGGCCCCCACCGTCGCCGCCCTGGCCGATCGCCTGCGGTCCCGACCGGCCAGCTCCTCCGGGTGTCCTGCGGTGGTGGCCATCCAAACCCGCGGTACCCGACCACCGTTCTTCGGCGTCCACGGCGCTTTTGGCGAGGTGCTGTTCTACCGCGCCTTATCCGAGGCGCTGGGCGACGACCAGCCTTTCTTCGGTCTGCAGTCGGAGATCCTCCAGAGCGAGACGGCCGAGGTGGCGGACGTGGAAACCATCGCCGACCGTTACTTGCACCAACTCCTGACCGTGCAGCCGGCCGGGCCCTACCTCCTCGGCGGTTACTCGTTCGGCGGAGCGGTGGCTTACGAGATGGCGCAACGGTTGCAGGAACGGGGTACCGAGGCGAGTCTGGTGGTGCTGTTTGACACCGGCAACCCGGCCAGACCACCCCGGCGCCTCTCGTTATCGGAGCGCCTGAAGCTGCGTTGGCAAGACGTGGCGGGCTTGTCCGCCGACGAGAAGCTGGAAAGGCTGGCCACGGGTGCGTCCGGCAAGGTCGGCGCAACCTTGCGGCGCTACCGCGGCCAACTAGGGACAGCGTGGTACCGTGCCTCCAAACGGTCGATCCTCAGCGCGCCGGAAGCGGTTCGCCGGCACGCCATCAAAGACGCGTATGCGCGGTCCCTTGACGCCTACCAGCCGAAGCCGTACCGAGGTCGCGTGCTGCTGTTTCGCGCGTCCACGCCCGACCGCGACTATGCCTTGGCGCCCGACCTGGGCTGGCGCGACGTCCTCGGCGACAACCTGCAGATCGTCTGGGTCGAGGGCGTGCACGACACGCTGCTCAACCGCGATCAGGTCGGCTCGCTGGCGCTTCAGCTTCGCTCCGCCCTGGCGGAAGTTTGCCCGGGTTGACCGCAGAGGGCCGCATGCACGTCTCCGTCTGCATCCCCGTTCATAACTGCGAAACCTGGGTGGGTGCCGCCATCGAGTCGGCGCTGGGTCAGACTTGGCCCGACAAGGAGGTGATCGTCGTCGACGATGGTTCCACGGACGGCACGGAACGGATCTGCCGGCGGTATGAAGAAAACGTGACCTACGTCCGGCAACCAAAACGGGGCGTGAGCGCGGCGCGAAACCACGCCCTCATCCTGGCCTCGGGAGATTGGATCCAGTACTTGGATGCCGACGATTACCTTTTGCCCAACAAGCTTGCCGCGCAATTGAGCATCGTGCGGCACGACGAGTGGCCGGACGTCATCTTCAGCCCGCACCGGATGGAGGTTTGGGAGGGCGACAAACGGGTGAGCTCCGGGCGCACGAGCGTACAGCACCCGAGCGATCCTATCTACACTTGGCTCACTTGGGAATTTTTCCAGATCGGCGGCTTCCTGCTGCGGCGCGACGCCCTGAACCAGATCGGCGGCTGGGATGAGTCGCTGCGGACCGCGGAAGATGACGAACTCTGGCTGCGCATGGTCGTCGCCGGTTGGCGCTGGCGCTTCGTGCCGGAACCGCTTGCGGTCTGGCGGCAGTGGTCGAACCAAACGGCGTCGCATGCCCACGCCAACGAAGACTTGGTGATCTGTCACGCCCTGATCGACCGATTGCAGCAAGCCTTAGCCAACCAAGGGCGGTGGAATGATTATTACCAACGTCTGGCGGACCAGCAACGGTTCGGGATCGCCCGCCGGCTTGCCGTGACCGACTTGGCCACGGCCTCGGCCCGCTACGCCGAAGAGTGCCGGGGCGCCTTCTTGCAGTATCCGTACGCCAGCCCGTCGTGGCGGGTCCGTTTCGCGTTTCGCCTGTTCGGCTTCGAGCGCGCTGAGCGCTTGGCGCTGGCATGGCGCCGGGCCAAGGCGCTGAAACCGCCGATGTAGGACATCGTCGGGACATCAGGGAGATTCTCACGGGTGCCGGCCATTCCCTGGGCTGAATTGGGCCGGTCTTCTCGCCTTTGCGGAGAACGCTCGGGGTGCGGTGGGCACGCCACGCGCTCCGTTTTTGGCGCCCGGTCAACCCGGTCTCTCAGCCGCGGAGCCGGCCCGTCTTATCAAAGACCGGGAGTTGTGTGCGTCGAGTTCTGCAAAAGGGGTGGGGCGAAGGGTCGGACGCCGGGTGCGGGCGGTGGTTGGAAAGAACGGGCGCCGTCTGGAGGGTGCCGGCGCGGAACGACGTTGGCCGCACCTTGGCGTGGTTTGTGGCCCGGCCCCCTTTCAGCCCGCGGGAGTCGATCTGGGCGGCGGCGGCGCATGCAGGTCGGGCGTTAACGCCCCACCGTCGGCCAAGCGGACGCGTGAGGAGGTGAAGCACGGGCAACGCCCCACCGCCCGGATGGCGGCCCATCCAGACCTTGCCACGGACTTCTTCCCACCCATTCTTCACCGGCGTAACGCGCCGCGCGCACCCGGCGGAACCGTTTGCGGCGAGGGCCCTGGCCGGTCCAAAAGAGAGGCCACACGGGACGTTCTATCGCGACTAAAATTCAATTCAATTCTGCGGAATTAATCGCGGATCCGAGAATTTTTCGTCCGGGCAACCCGACCTTTCGACCAGGGTAGACTCCCGGTTTTGGCGCGTTGCGCCCTGACCGCGATCAGCGAGAGGTGCCGCATGCTTGCTGGGGAAATTACCTCTCGCTCCGGCGGCACACACCAAAGCCAAGTGTGCCGTTTCGTGGCTCTCGCCACGCGCCTCTCAACCGCCCAAAGCGGGCCGGCCAACGCGGGGGTGCGCCCGCCGCCGAGGGTCGGATGGACGTCCACACTCCGCGGTTTTGCCGCGGCCCTCGCCTGCCTGCTGGCGCCATGCGCCCAGGCCGCCACCCAGGTGGTCCAACAGGAGATGTTTGACCAGCTGAGGACCTTAGACGCGACCTCCCCGGGCGGTCTGGGCCAAGTCCTGTCTGGCTCATTCTACAGCCGGCCGGTCGGCGCCTACGCGTCAGCGGCGTTCCCCGGCAGTTCGGCCCAGATCCGTGGGTCCGCGGTTCACGCCATCGACTTGCGCACCGGCACGGGTTCGGCCGCGCAGCAGGTCGGGTCGTTCGGCGCTTGGTATTTTTTTGGAAGCGTGCAAACCGACGGCGTCAACCAGGTCCGGTTGATCAGCTTGCAGAATCCGCGCCTGACCGCGACTACGGCCACCATCGACGGAGACCTCAAAATTTCGCTCTCGTTTTACGGGGCCGCCGCCCAACCTTCGGTCGTCCAGCTCAAGCCCAACCACTGGTATTGGATTGGGGTAAAATGGCGTCAATACGACAGTTCGGGCGTGCGCTACGACGCTTCTTGGTACATCAAGCCAACCCACGAACCTTTCGTGCAGATTGGGAAACCCGTGAGCGGGCCTATCATGTACGATGAGTTCAGCCGGGTGGTCGGAGGGGCGGTCAACACGGGCGGTTATGCCGCCGCGGCGGCCCGTTATGGCGCACCCACCTTGTGCCGGCTCGATACCTACGCCGACTCGGAGTACCCGCCGGGACTGAGCGGGCCGGGCACCCACCGCTACACTTGGTACGTGAACCCCGCCACTGGCGACGACGCGAATGCCGGGACGGATCCAGCCCACGCTTGGCGCACGGCGGACAAGCTTGGCCAGGAATGTCAGTACGTCGGGGTGCTGCCGACCACCGACGGTTTCAGCAACGGCAACACGGTGGTGATCGACACGTCCGCCGCGCCGCTCGCCATCGGCGACGGCACGCTTTACTTGGCAACGAATGGCCTCAACGTCCAACCGGCTGACGGCCAGCGTTTCATCCGGGTCCAGGCTGAAAAGGTTTTGCCAAGCTCCGCCTGGAACCAGACGGGGGGAGCCTCCCACGTTTTCGAAACCACGGATACCGGCGTAGGCGTCGTCGTTTGGGAAGACGACAGATGGATGAAC
>CAXUNV010000374.1:0-5116 GCA_964252355.1 uncultured Chthoniobacterales bacterium
CTCGGAACTCGGAACTCGGAACTCGGAACTCGGAACTCCGAACTCGGAACTCGGAACTCGGAACTCCCTCCCCCCAGCACCAGCCCAGGCGGCAGGGCTTCGCTGAAGAGGCCGGCGCGGTCGGTGGTGGCCAGTGGGACGTACGCGCGGACCCTGGCCACGCGGGCGGGTGGGACACCGGAACGTTCCAGTTTGCCGGCGATGCGGTCGCGCAGACCTTTGGGCAAGTCCCGGGTGGGATCGTCGACCACGCGCGCCGCGCGCAGGAAAAGGGAAAGTAATTCCGCCAAGGGCGGGTCCGACCAATCCAGGTGAGCAAAAGCCGCGAACGCCCGCTCCACGTGTTCGGGCGGCAACACCGCCTCGGGTCCGGCGTAACCGGGTGCGCGGTTCAAGATCAGCCCGAGCGACGACAGGTAAGGGGCGCTGTGGCCTTTGGCTTCGGCGAGCTCGACGCCGAGTTCCACAAAGCGGTCGGCCAGGGCGGTCTTGGTGGTAAGGGCCAAGCGCTCAAGCGCGCCCGCCAAGCGGATGAGTTCTTCCGGGGGATTTTTTTGGCCAAGCAAGCGCGGCAACTCGGCCGCCAGTGCCTCCTCCTGACGCCGCGCGTCGAGGCCACCGGCGACGCGACGCCACAGGATCCATTCCTGCAGGCGGAGGCGTTTGCCGGGATGCGCAAGTCCCTTCTCGTGCACCTGCCAAAGTTCATCCAAACGGGCGGGATCACTACGGTCGCCAAAACCGGGGCGCAGCAGGAACCCGGCCAAGATCAAGAACGCCTCTTCATGGTCGGCGGAGCTTGCCCGGCGCGGAAAAAGGCCGGACAGCGTCGGCCAGAACGCGCGGAGCAGGGCGAGGTTCCACGTGGCGCGGCCCTGTCGAAGACTCCCTTCCAAACTCTTCAAAATTCCGTTCGCGGAGATCTTGTCACGGCTGTTTACATTCTGGGAAAAGGTGGCGACCAAACGCGCACGGGCGGCGTCGAGCGTCGCTGGCTCCACGCCAGGGTCGCCGGCCTGAAGACCACCGTCCTCAAACCCGGGGTCCGCCGAGGCGGGCCGCAAGTCAAACTCCAAAGGCCAAGGACCGCCCGTGCGACCATCGGCCGGCGCGCAGGCGACTTGCAAGAGTCCGAGTTCGTTGGTTTTTGCGGTCAAGGTGACCGGGACCCGATCGGCCGCGGCGTCCGAGAGCTTGGTCTGCAAGAACGGCAACGCCCGAAAATCCCGTTGGTTCCACGGGATCAGGGCGCCGGCCGTGTCCCGCTCGCGTCGGGTGGAGAAGTGCGCTTGAAAACGGACCGGCCGATTGAGGCGCAGTTCCAATCCGGGCACCGCCGCGGCGAACTCCCGTTCGGCCGGCGCGTTGCGTGGCAGGACGCAAACCAAGGTTGGGACGGCGTCGCCCCGGTTTTTGCCTGAGGCGGTCGCGTCGGTTCCACCGACCTCGAGGTAGACGGCCCGGGCGGCCCCGGCCTCGATCCGGGGGGCTTGCCGGTAAACGAGGGCGCCGAAGTGGGCCGCGCCGAGCGCCACGGCCAACGCGGGCTCCGGGTTGTCAAGAACGACCGGGGCCTGATCCCCCTGCCAACGGGCGATCTGGGCGGTGAGCCGGTCGCGCAGCACCTGCGGCTGCAGGGCGCCCCCGTTGAAGAGGATGGCGTCGACCCGCGGCCGTCCCTGCAGGAAGTCTGCCAAGTAACGGGTGATGGCGGTGTCGGCGGCGTACGGCAACGTCAGCTCGCGCAAGCCGGTCTGCGACCGCGCGGGTTGGGCGTCCGCCGCACACTCGGGGAAAAAGCCGTCGAGCTCCAACTCCTCGATTTCGCGACGGGTGACTTGGCAGGTGGCCGCGCCGCCAAGGAGGCTTGAGCCCCGGCCGGGAATGGAGACGGAGAAGGTGTCGCCGGCGGGGTCAGACAAGCAGCGCTCCTTCACGTCGCGGCAGCGGGCGGTGAGGAGGCCCCATTGGGACGGCGTGAGTTCGTCCGTCGTCAGCCGCGCGGCGAGGTGATGGGCCAAGGCGAGGTCGAGGTTGTCGCCGCCCAAGAGCAGGTGCTCGCTCACGGCGACGCGGCGCAGGCGGCCCTCGTGGGAGGAGGCCGCCGGGTCCATTTCGAACAGGCTGAAGTCCGAGGTGCCGCCGCCGACGTCGACGACGAGCACGCAAGATTTGGTGGTGCCCGTGGTGAGGCCATGTCGCGCCGGGTCGTCGGGGTTTGGGTGACGGTCAAGCCAGCGGTAAAAGGCGGCCTGCGGTTCTTCCAAGAGGCGCACGCTGGCGGGGTACCCAGCCGCCGCAGCGGCATCCAAAGTCAAGCGCTGGGCCGCCGCATCGAAGGAAGCCGGCACCGTAACCGTGATCTGCTGGGCGTCGAACCGGAGGGAGGGGTCGGTAGTGGCGAACGCCCGGTCCCAAGCGGCCCGCAGGTAGCTGAGGAGGGCGGCGGAAGCGCCGACCGGCGAGAGCCGCCGTTCCACGGGGATCTCTTCGGAACGCCAGGGCAGGAAAGGCGCCGTGCGATCAACGGCATGATGCGCCAGCCACGACTTGGCCGAGTGCACCACCCGGCCGGGAACCTCGGCCGAGCGCGCGCGCGCGAAATGGCCAGGGATCCAGCCGGCGGTTCCCGGGCCCGGTTGGGCGAGCCTGGCGGCCTCAGGTTCCGTCGGCAAATAGAGGAACGATGGCAGGACCTCCGCGTCGGCAAAGGTCGTCAGCGTCGCCCACTGCGGGATGGGCAGAACCGCGGCCGCCGTCGTCGCCGCCGCTTTGGAAAGCGGGACGTAGGCCAGGGCACAGTTCGTCGTCCCCAGGTCGATGCCGATGCTGAACCTCTCTTGGTCCATGGGGCGGGTGCGGCGGCCCTTATTCCATGCGGACCTGGAACTCGACTTTCCAGCGTCGGTCCGACGCGGTGTGCCGCATCCAGAGCTCCAAGTTGCCCAGCTCGGTCACGACCCGGTTGAGCACGACGGGCACGGCTTGGCCAGGGGGAAACCCGTCCAAGGCGGGAAGGGTGACTTCCAAGCGGCCGGTCTCCTCCAGGTCGCGCTCGGCGTTGGGGATGATTTGGCCGGGCGCATCGCCGCTGCGGACCTCGGAAGAGAAAAACCGGAAGTCGGCGGGCTGCCCGGTGATCAACCCAAACTGCCGCCCTTCGATCACGCGCTCGCTCCCTTCCTCCATGCCTTGCGGCACGACGCACAAGGCTTTCATGGGCGGCTTGAAGCCGGGGATGGCCGGCATGGAAGATTCCAACCCGAGGTAGTAGGAACGCGCGGTGCCTGCCTTGATCCGGAGCCCTTTGCCGGTGGCCCGGGTGCGTCCGTAGACGGCGGCGCCTTTGGCAACGGCCAGATCCGGCTGAAACCCGGCGAGTTCGCGCACGGGCGACCCGCCCCAAGCCGCCAGCAGATCCAAAACGCGCCGCCGGAGCGGTTCGGCGTTGAACACGCCGCCGTTGAAAAGGATGGCGGTCGGTTTCAGATAGTTTCCCTCGAGCGCGCCGGGCCGGGCCGAGACCAAGGCTGAAAGCGTCTCGCTCGCCTTCACGTTGAGCAGGCTGCGCGTGAGGAAGCGCGCCAAATGTTTGCTGATGACGGGGTCCGGCGCGTAAGGCAGGCCGAACTCTTGGAGACCGACGCCGCGGGTTTCCTGCGGCAGGTCGTCGACGGTCGTCATCGGGAAAAAACCTTCCAGCACGACGGTTTCCAAAGTCGCCCGATCCAATGACGCGGACACGGTGCGGGCGAGGAGGCTGGAACCCCGGCTCGGAATCGCGAGCGGCGCGTTCGGCAAGGACAAGTCTCGGAACAGAAGGACCTTGGCGTGGCTGACGGCGTGGGTCAGGGCCAGGAACTGCCAAGCGTCGAGGGTCTTGCCGGACTCCTCCAAAGCCGCCTGGACGGTGTAGGCGAGCGCCAAATCCATGTTGTCGCCACCCAGCAGGAGGTGTTCGCCGACGCTGATCCGTTCCACCGCCAAGTCGCCGTCTCGATTGGTGACCGCGATAAGGCTGAAGTCGGCCGTGCCACCGCCGACGTCGCAGACCAACACGATGTCGCCGGGACGGACTTCCCGTCGCCAATCGCGCCCGGATTGCGCGGTCCAGGCGTAAAAGGCGGCTTGCGGCTCTTCCAAAAGCACGACGGCGCCGAGTCCGGCGGCTTCCGCCGCCTCCGCCGTGAAGTTGCGGGCCACCTCGTCGAACGAGGCCGGCACGGTAAGCACGACCGTACCGTCCGCCAGGGAGCGCGGCCGGCCCGCCACCTGTCCGGCGTGCAGGAACGCCTCGCGCAGGTGCACCAAGTACCGGCGGGACGCCTCAAACGCGGAAAGCTTTCCTTCCGGCAGGTCGGAACCCCACGGCAGAACCGGCTTCCTGGGGTCGATGTGCGGGTTCGACAGCCACGATTTGGCGGAGGTGACCAACCGGTCGGGCACCAAGGCCCCGTGGGCTCGGGCGAACTCCCCGATCACGGTGCGATGGCCTTTGGCGTCGGGCTCGGGCCACGGCAGCGGGGGCAGGCCGCCGGGAAACTCGTCGGCGTGCGGCAGGTAAAGTGCGGAAGGCAACACCGAGCGTTCGCCGACCGTCTGCGGGCCCAACACTTGGGTCACCTCGACCACGCCGCCGGGCGCATCGTCGAGGGATTCCAGGGCAAGGACGCTGTTGCTGGTGCCGAGGTCAATGCCCAGGCAGAATGAAGGGTTCATGCGCGTGCGCGGCGGCCTTCGCCCGCAGGTGGGTGAAGCCGCCTCATTTAACTTCAACTTCGGCCGGCGCGATGGCCGGCAGCCCTTGCCGGTTGGCCAAACGCGGCAAGCGCACGGTGACGGTTTTCCAGCCTTTGTGCACCAAGGTGCCAGTGAAAGGTCCGCTGCCGGCCAGTTTGCCGACGATGCGGTATTCGTCAGCCCCGCTGCCGGCCGGCACCGTGACTTGGGAACCTTCGGCCGCAGCTTCCACGGGCTTTACCTGGAAATGCGTTTGCAGGATTTCGCGGCAGCCGTCGTGGACGACCCGGGCGGCGGCCCCGACTTGCGCGTCGTCGTACCCGGCGAGGTCTTCCATCAAAAAATCAACGAACCGGCCTTTCTGTTGCAGTAAGCC
>CAXUNV010000375.1:0-5113 GCA_964252355.1 uncultured Chthoniobacterales bacterium
GACCAAGTACGTCGCTTACCCCACGCGCGTGCGCAGGCTGCGAGAGGTTCGCGCGGCGCACATCCTCGACCACAGCTACGCGCACCTGCTCCGGGCATTGCCGCCCGGCGTGCGCAGCGTGGTGACGGTGCACGACTTGGTGCCGCTCATGGACGGTCGCGGGTTGTCGCCCGGCCAAGTCCGGCGCTGGACCGCAACGATGCGCAACCTGCACCGGGCCGATTTGGTGGTCGCCATCTCCCAGCCGGTGGCCGCTGAACTGGTGGGGCGTCTCGGGCTCCGCGCGGACCGGCTGCGCCACGTCAACATGGGGGTCGACGTGGCGCGCTTCGCCGCGGTGGTGCCTCGGCCAGCGGTGTTGGCCGGGATCCCGCCCGGGCGCAAACTCATCCTGAGCGTGGGGAGCGTGCAGCCCCGCAAAAACCTGGAATCATTGCCGGACCTGCTCGGGCCGTTGCGCGACCGTTTTCAACGCGGTGACTGGGCGCTGGTGCGGTGCGGGGAACGGATGGCGCCCGGGCTCGCCGGCGCGTTGCGAGATCTGCTGGGGCCGACCGGTTTCGTTGAGCTTGGGCCGCTTTATGGGGACGACGTCGTCGGGGTCTTCCAGGCTGGGTCCGTTTACCTGATCGCGTCGGTGCTCGAAGGATTCAATCTCACCATCATGGAAGCCATGGCGGCCCGGGTGCCCGTGCTCGCCAACGGCATCCCGAGCAACCGGGAGGTCGGTGCCAACGCGGTGGCTTACTACGACCATCCCGATTTGGAAACCGCCCGGACGGAGCTCCGGCGGCTGCTCGACGATCCGGCCTACGCCGCCGACCGGCGTGCCCGCGGGTCGGCACGGGTGCAGGCGTTGAGTTGGGAGAACCACTGGCGGGCCGTGCAGGGAGTTTATGCGGAACTGCTGGCGATGAGCGACCGATAGATCTCGTCCACCCGGCGGGTGAACCCGGCTCGGTCAAGGGCGCCGCCCAAGTGTCGTTCGCCGGGTCGCCAACTTCCGTCCATGAGGGCGAGCATCTTGGCGGCGATGTCCGCCGGGTCCCGTTCGATCCGCAGACCGTTGACCCCTTCGCGCAGGATCAACTCCACGCCGTGATGGTCGGAGAGCAAGAGCGGCAAACCTAGCGCCCCCGCTTCGATTTCGGCCAGGCAAAACGCTTCGAAGTAGGACGGGAAGACGAAGGCGTCGGCCGCCGCCAACCATTCCTCCACGCGCGTTTGCCGACCCACGAAAAGGATCCTGTCCAACGCGCCTGGGAATTCTCGGGCCGCGCGCGCGCGCAAAAGGTCCACCTGCCGGGCATCGCCGCCGACCACGAGCAGGCGGGCGCGTTCGGCCCAGGGCGCGGGGAGGCGATCCAAAGCGGCGACGAGCAGCCAGAAACCTTTGCGCTCGTGGTGGCCCTGGCTCGTGAAGGCGAACACCCACTGGTCGTCCCCCAAGCCGAGCTCCCGCCGTTTGACAGGGCGGTGCCGGGCGCAGGTCTGGGGGTTAAACCGGGTTTCGTCGTACGCGTTGGGCAGGGGTGCGTCCTTCGCCTGCACGGGGTGATGGTTGCGCACGGCGCGGCCGATCCCGGGCGAGACCGGCGCGATGAGGCGCAGCGAGTGGGCGGTGAGTTGAAGGCGCTCGAGGCGCGCACCGATGTGCAGGAGGACGCGCGAGGCCCGTTCCCGCCAACCGCGTCGTGGGAAAGTTTCTGCGATCTCCAACCAAGCCGGCACGCAGAAATGCACCGAGGCCAAGTTTGCTGCCAGGAGGTTGGCGCAGGTGGTGTGGATGACGGCTGCCAATGGGCGGCCAGTGACGAAGCGGCGCCAGCCGTACCACGCGTTGCACGCGATGAAAAAGCCGAGCATCGCCAACGCCGGCGGTCCCGGCGGGCGAGGCAGGCGCACGGTCTCGGCGAGCCCGGGCGGGAGGTCCGTCTCCTGACAGAGAAGGCGCAGTTCCCAACCGAGATCGACCAAGCCAGAAGCGCTCCAGACGAGGCTCCGCATCGACGGGGAGCGTTGGCTGACGTGCGGGTCGACCCAAAGGACCGAGCGCCGCTCCGCCGCGATCCGGTCCACGACAAAGCGGGCGGCCGCAGCCGCATCCTTGACGGTTTTGGTCCGAAACGATCGCGGGCCAGCCGCCGTCGCCGCAAAATCGAGGAACCCCGCCCGGACGAGGCGGGCGTAGCGTCGCCCGGTTTGCGGACGCAACCCAGGGTCGTAGACGCCGCGCAAGCCCGCGTAACGATGACGGCGAGTTTGCCACCAAAGGGAGAAGCCAGGCTCCCAACCAGGCGCGGCGAGAGCGACCGCGGCGTCCGGCCGGAAGGATCGCAGGAAGCTTGGGAGCTCGCGCCAACCGCGCTCCCCCGCGCCGCAAGCGCGCGTTTCCACCTCCGCAACCGCCGCGAGGGCGACGCTAAACCCGGTCGGGTCGCTACCGGAGGAATGGAGGAGCAGGATGCGGGGTGGAGCGGGGTTCATTTATACAGCAGCGAAGATCCCATAGGTCACACCTGTGCCTAATGCGGGGCGGGCCGCCTTGCCTGCGACCGCGGGGT
This sequence comes from uncultured Chthoniobacterales bacterium, assembly GCA_964252355.1. GTDB lineage: Bacteria > Verrucomicrobiota > Verrucomicrobiia > Chthoniobacterales > JAFAMB01 > CAXUNV01. The sequence goes on from CAXUNV010000375.1 coordinate 2,565, forward strand.
AGGGCGTTACCCCCCAGACGCAGAGAGTGGCCGCCCTCGGGGTGAACGGCCGCCGGCTGGTCTGAGCCGGTAACGAAGGACCTTGGGACGCCATCGGGGTCGTTCCGCACCGGCACCCTCCAACCGGCGTAGGTCGAAAATGATGGCTACCCCACCTGCAGGCTGGGTCTTCGCCCCACCGCAGGCAAGTTCGACGCATCTTTCATTTTCCATCTTCCGTCTTCTTTCCCAGCCAGTGCTCCTTGTCCGGGTGCACCGTGAGCGCACCCTCGCCGCGGGCGCGTTCCAGGGAAATGCCGGGGGTGGGTTGGGGGCGCACCCAACGGTTCTCATCGCCCAAATCGCGCAACCGGAACCCGAGGTGGTGAGCGACGGTGGGTAAATAAATCTCTAGATAGATCGGAAAGGTTTCCGGCACGGCCGCGACCGCGTCGAAAGCTTCACGCGTCCAGAACGAGCCGGATCCAAACATGGAAAGGGTCACGCGCGGATCGTCCCGCACGCTGATGGAACGAAGGAAAGCGAAAAAGCCGGGATCGTGCGCATGGTTGAGGAAATGGGGGGAGTTGGTGCCGTCCACCCGGCAGAGGTGAAACCCGAGGACGTCGGCGCGTTCGGCGGCGAGGCGGGCGCGCAACGCCGCCGGGGCATCGCGCCGGGCCGGCAGGTGATCAAACTCCATGAACCAGACGGTGCCGTAGGGCCGGTCGGCGAGCAGCGCGCGGACCTCGCGGAAGATGGCGGTGTAGCTTTGGCGTTCCCGTTGGTGGTCCCGGGTGCGCAGGCGGGCGTCGTCGATGAACAGTTTGTCGGCGCAAGGGATGGCACCGAAGGCCTTTGCCGGCCCGCCATAGGCGAGCACGAGGTCCGTGCCGTCGACCTCGCGGGACCACCCGTCGAGCATGCGCCCGACGGCCTCAGGCGTTTGGTGGCTCAGCAGGACGGTGACGGTCTCGTTCATGGGGAAAGTCGGGGGCCGGTTGACGCCGGAAAGCCAGCGTCTGCTTCCAGTAGGTGACGCGCGCCTGGGTAACGAAGGTAGGTACGAACGCCTTCTCGTGCGCTTGGTCCTGGCCGATGAAGTGGAGTCGTCCGCGCCAAGGTATGACCAAATAACGGCCGAGCTCTTCGCCGGTGCGTTCGTCTTTGAGGCGCATCCCAAAGCGACCGACCACCCAATGCTGCAGCCGTTTCAGGCGTTGCTTAAGCGGGTTCATGAAACGGAGGTCGGCTGGGGCGCGGGAAAGTTCGAGGCCAGTGGCAATCCCAACCCTGCGTAAACCCGGCCGATTTTTTCCAACCAGCGCACCCGGCCGTGGCGGGCGAGGAGGCGTGCGCGTCCGGCGACCGCGAGGGTGGAGGCGAGCTCCGGTTCGTCGAACAGGCGATCGATGGCCTGGGCAAATTTTGCGGGTTCGTCCGGCGGAGCGGCGAGGCCTGCCTCGGCCACAAGTTCCGGGAACGCGCCACGGTCGGAGGTCAGGACCGGGCGGCCGTGCGCCCAAGCTTCCAACACGACCAAACCGAACGGTTCTTCCCAAACGGACGGTGCGATGAGGAAGCGCGCGCCCGCCCAGAGCTCGCGCTGGCGATCCGGTGGGACGTGACCCAGGAAGCGGACGCTGCGGAGGTCAAGATCCTGCGCTTGCCGCCGGAGATTTGCCTCTTCCGGGCCGCTGCCCGCGACGAGGAGGGCAGCGCGCGGCGACCGCACCTGGCGCCAAGCCGCGAGAAGTGCGTCTACGCCCTTTTCGGCGGACAAGCGCCCGAGGAACAGCGCCGGACCATCCGCCGGCGGGGGGAAGGGTTCGTCAACCGCCGGAGCAAGGTGGTGCGGAATCACCGTCATGCGTTCCGCAGGGATCCCCATGCGCACGTGTAGCCGTTTCTGCGCCTTGCTTAACGTCACCCAAGCGTCGACTTTGGTGAACGTGCCGAGTTGACGGGTCCGCAACAAGGCTGCCGCCATGACGGCGCAAGCGGTGCGGCTCTCCTTCCAACATGCGGTGCGGACGGCTTTTCCGAAGTTTCCGGCGATGCACCGTTGGCAGGTAGAACCATGGTTGAGGAAGGTGCCGTTGACGCACGAGAACCGGTAGTTGTGCAGCCATTGCACGACCCGAACTTTTTGGCGAAACGCCTCCTGGTAAACGGCGGGCGAGAGGCCGGGGAACGCGTTGTGGATTTCCCATGCCTGAAAATCGTGCGCCCGTTGCAGTTCGCGCAGGCGGCCGACGGCGTCGGCGTTGTGCAAGGCCCGCCAAACCGCGCGTCCTTTCGCAAGCGGTCCGCGGCCCAGCAGTTCGTCGGTGGAGTACTCAAACCAATGGGCGTCGGTGCAAAGGGCCAAGTCCGCGTGGATCCGCCGCACGACCGCCTCTTCGCCGCCCGCCTGCTGGTAGCGGCTGAAGATGCGGAGGACGCGGGGGCGAGGGTTCATTGGGGCGCTGAGGGTCGGCTTCCTACGGGTAACCTCCCTTCCCCCTTTACGGAAGGGGAAGTCGCGGGTTGAGCGGGCGGAGAAAGCAGGATGGAACAGAAGGTAACGA
>CAXUNV010000376.1:0-5100 GCA_964252355.1 uncultured Chthoniobacterales bacterium
GTTGGGATTGAAGCTCTGAAATGATACCAGGCGCGTCCTGGCCGGACCGCGGTCGGAAGTCACGGCGGCGTCGTCGCCGTCGAAGGCGCCCAATCCTTGACCCTCCCCCCACGTGTAAACCAGCACCTCGTCACCCGGATTGATGCGGCCCAGCGGCAAGGTTGAATCTGCCCGCTCGACGTGGGACTCGTCACCTTTGCGTTGGACCCAAAACATCCTTGCGCCATCCGCGCGGATCTTCACGCCGTCGAATGAAACGGAGGTGATGTTTTTAATCTGGATGCAGACGATACGGCGCCAGCTGTGCGACGGAGCGACGCGGTCCGGAAGCTCCGGGGGGAGCCGGTCTTCCACAATCCTTTCGAGCCTGTAAGGTAGGGAGTATTGGTCGCTTGACCACCCGGCCCCCAGCCCGCGACGCAGCTCGTCGCCGAACGCCGACCGGAGGCTGCCGTAGCGAAGGTCGTGCAGTGCGGCAAACGCTGCTGCGTAATCGGGCCGGACCGGCGCGTCGAACCCTTGGATCAACGCGTCCAAGCGTGCGGGGTGGAGGGAGCGGTTCTGCAGCGCATAAACCGCCAGAATCCCCGCGACCACCAACGCCGCTAGGATGAGAAGATTCCGGGTTGCTACGCGTCTCGCCATCTACCAGGAGCTATGACGGACGTTTGTCTCTGCAATCAAGGCTGAGCGCAGCGAAACTTACGAGAACCGAGCGTTCCGCGGGCGCGCGACCACGGCAAAAGGGCTTTGGTCAAGGGCGCATGCGCGCCGAAGCCGGCTGGCCGCGGCCGCGAGGGCTACTTCAAAGCTTTTCAAAACACCAAACGCGTGCTGAACTCCCGTTGCGACGCGTCGTAAGCGCGGTCGACCCGGCCGCCCCGCATCTGCAGGTGCCTGCGGACCCGCCAAAGTCCCAGGCCGAACCGGGACGGGTCCGTGGTCGTGAACGGCATCACGCCCCAATCTTGCCAAGCCGGTGCCGCCGCTTTCGGTTCGACGATCGTCACTTCCAAGCGCCCCTCCTGGCGCCTTCCATGCACCCGCACCGCGCGTACTTGCGGCTTCTCCAACATCCAAAAAGCGTTCTCCAAGACCTCGCGCACGGCGGCGAAGGTACGCTCCAAATCCAATTCGACGGGCCCATCGAGCCCCGGCGGAAAAGGCTCCCAAACCGTCGGCTGTGGAAACGAGAGCCCCCGTCCCGATTCGGCGGCGAGCTGGGCATACGCCTCGCCCGCCCCCAACTCAAGCAGGAGGGACGGCTTTTCGGGACCCAGATGTCTCCGCAGCGTCTCTATCTCGCCCTCGATCCTGCCCAAGGAGGCGCGGATCTGCTGTAAGCTCGACCGCACCTCGGCGTCTGCGGTCATCTCTCGCGCGAAATCGACTTCTAACGAGGCGGTGTTGAGGTGGTTGCGCAGGTTGTGCGAGAGCCGGCTCAACATCCGAAAAAGCGCAGACCAGGGCAGGGGCGGCGCACGCGCGGCCGCGCCCGCAGGCGAGCGTGCGCCGGGTTCAGAAGGTAGGGGGCTGCTCACGGCACGGGCGCCGCCTTACCCGCGTATTCCGCAATTTTACGGGTGAGTTCATGCATGTCGACCGGCTTGGCCAAGTGTCCATCGAAGCCAGCTTCCAGGGCGCGTCGTTGATCCTCCGGCTTGGCAAACGCGGGCAAGGCGACGGCCGGCACACGTCCGCCTTCCTGGGCTGGACGGTTGCGCACGGTGCGGATGAAGGAGTAACCATCCTCACCGGGCATGCCGATGTCGGACAGGATGAGCGCCGGTTTCCAATCGCGCATGATCGCCAGCGCCTCCGCGACGCTCTCGGCGGTACGCACCTCGGCGCCCGCGCGGCCTAAAATGCGCGTGTACGCGGTCCGCGCGTCGGCTTGGTCGTCGACGGCGAGCACCCGCAGGCCATCGAGCCGCGCGGCCAAACTGCTTTTGGGTTCGACCGGGGCGGCCGCCGCGTCCAGCCGGCCGCCCATGCCCGACTTGATTTCCCGGACTGCCACGATCGGGATGCGCACGCGGAACGTCGTGCCGCGGCCTTCGCCCGCGCTCTCCGCCGAGATGCGTCCGCCGTGCAGCTCCACCAGATGCCGGGTGATGGCCAAGCCGAGCCCAAGCCCGGTGTTGTGCCGGGTCGTGCTGCCGTCCTGCTGCGAGAACCGCTCGAAAACCCGCGGCAGAAACGCTTCGCGGATCCCTTGGCCGGTGTCACGCACCGCCAGCTCAACCTCCGAATCGACCCGGGTCACCCAAACTTCGACGCGGCCACCGCGCGGCGTGAACTTGATGGCGTTGCTGACCAAATTCCAAGCAACCTGCTGCAAACGGTCGACGTCGCCCAGCACCTCGTCTTGAGGCTCTTCACCCGTAAACTCGAGGGCGATCCCTTTGGCTTGAGCCGAGGGGCGCAACCCTTCAAGCACAGCCGTCGCCACTTCGCGCAGGCTCACCTGCCGGATGTGCAGCCGCACTTTTCCGGAAAGGATGCGGGAAACGTCGAGCAGGTCTTCAACCAAGCGGCTTTGCACCCGCGCGTTCCGTTCGATGGTCTCCAGGCCTTCGTGCATCTCCTGCTCGTCCGGCGGGCTTTCCCGAAGCAGGCTGGTCCAGCTCAGGATGGCGCTTAAGGGAGTCCGAAGTTCGTGGGACACAATCCCCAGGAATTCGTCCTTCAATTGGTTGGCGTGCGCGGCTTCGCTGTGGGCGGCGCGTTCGGAAGCCAAGGCCTGCTGCGTCGCCTCCTTCGCCGTTCGCTCTGCTTCCAATGCGTCCTCCCGCTTCCGCCAGATCCAACGCACCGCGAGGTAGAAGCCGAGGAGGGCCGCCCCCATGAGCGCCCGCGCGATCCAAGAGGTCCACTCGGCGTGACGCTTTTGCGTGGCGGCCACATCCGCCACTTCCGCCGCCGTTTTCTGCAGCTGCGCATTCAGGTTGGACACCGCCAGACGGATCTGCTCCATCAGATCCTTGCCGCGCCCCGACCGCATCAGCGCCAACGCTTCCTCGCCCCGCCCCGCCCTTTTCAGTTCGATGGTTTCTTCCAACTCCGCCAACTTGGCTCGGCCGAGTTCCAGGGTCGTGTTCAGGGCGCCGGGGTCGCCCAGCAGGCCGCGCACCAGGCCTGCCGAGGCGTCCAGACGGGCGCGCGCCGCCAGGTAAGGCGCCAGGTAAGACTCGTCGCCGGTCAGGAGGTAGCCGCGCTGGCCAGTCTCCGCGTCGACGTAAACGCCCTGCAAGGTGAGCAGGTCGGCCCGGGCGTGCTCCAACACCCCAACCCGACGCTGCGCCGCTTGCAGGCGGGAAAAGGTGATCTGTTCGAGGACGAAGTCGGCCAGCCAAATGATGGAAAGCGCGGCAAAACAGAGGGTCACCAAACCCTTCCGCGCGAACACATGCATGGTGCGCGTCCTTAAGTCTCGTTTGCCCGCCTTTCAAGTGAAATGCCGATGCCGGCGGTCGGGATCGGCGGCGCGGACGGTGCGCCGGCGTCTTTGACATGCCTCCCGAACCACTGCCGTCGCCGGCGAGATCACCCTTGCGGGTGCTGCTCGTGGAAGATGATGCCGATTCCGGGGAAGCTCTGCGCCGTCTGCTCGGCCGGGCGGGTTACCACGTCGAATTGGCGGCGAGCGTTGCCGAAGCGGACCGGCTGACGTCTACCCAGGCCTTTGACGTGCTGATCAGCGATTTCAACCTGACGGACGGCACCGGCCCAGAAATCTTGGCGGGTGTCGCCCGCCACTCCCCAGACTTGATCGCCGTCGCCCTCAGCGGGTCCTCGGTGGAAGCCGAGGTGGAAGCCCTCCGTGAGGCTGGGTTTGCCCATTATTTCCCGAAACCGGTCGATTGGCCCACGCTGCGAACCTTGCTCGCGGAGATCAGCCGCCTGCGTTCGCAGGACCGTAGGTGATGAGCACGCCGGTGACGTCGTCCGTGGGAACCGGGGCAGCTTGGAAGCGCCGCTCCAGCACGGTTTGCAGATCTCCAAAAAAATCCTGGCTGCCGGCGGAAACCTCCGCGAGCGCCGCGATCAGGTCCTCGTGCGTGAGGCGACCGCCCGAAGTTTCGGCGCTGTAAAGTCCGTCGGTGTAGAGCAGGACACCCTCCCCGGGCTGCAGCCTTTCCTCCGCATCCCGAACCTCCAGCGCCGGGAGCAGCCCGAGCAGCGTTCCTTCCGAACGCAGGGCGTCCCGGCCGCCCCCCTTCCGGAAAACGACCGCCGGCGGGTGCCCGGCACCCGCATGCAGCAGCGCGCCACCGGCACTGAAAAGCAGACACGCCGCCGAAAAATGGGCTTTGCCGTGAAAGACCGAGTAGAACTCCTCGTTCACCCGGACCAGGACCTCCGCTGGCGAGGCGGCCTCTTCGGCGGCTTGGCCAAAGATCAGCGCGATGGTCGAGCTGTAAAGCGCCGCCGCCACGCCGTGTCCGGTCGCGTCCGCGATCCACGCCAAGTAACGGCCGTCCCGAAGGCGGCGCCAGTTCCAGATGTCACCGCCCACTTGGATGAGCGGTCGATAGAACGGCAACACGGCCCACTCCTTGGCGGCGGGCAACCGGCTTGGGACCACCACCTGCTGGATGGCCCGTGCGGCGTTGAGGTCGCTCTCGTGGGACGCCTGCCACTGCTCCAGCCGCGCGTTGCGGGCCTGCAGCTCGGTCGCCAGCGCCTGCAAGCGGAGCTGCGTCTGAATGCGCGCCGACAGCGCCGGCACGCTCACCGGTTTCGTGACGAAGTCGTTGGCGCCAGCCTCCAAAGATCCCACTTCCTCCGCCTCCCCGCTGTGGCCAGTCACCACGATGATGGGCAGCTGCGCCGTGCGCGGCTCAGCCCGGACGGCGGCGCAGACCTCGATGCCGTTGAGGTCGGGCATGTCGAAATCGAGTACCAGCAGGTCAAACGACTCCTGCCGCAAGCGGGCGAGCGTGTCTGAACCAGACGCCGCCGTCTCCACGCGGTAGCCGGCCCGGCCTAACTCGCGCTGGAGCACCCGGCGCGATGGGAACTCGTCGTCGGCGATGAGGATGCGGCCAGTGGTTTCTGTGAGGGGCGCCTCCATCGGCTGGGCGGGACGCGGCGACT
>CAXUNV010000377.1:0-5093 GCA_964252355.1 uncultured Chthoniobacterales bacterium
GCTCCACCAAGCGCCTTGATACCGTCCCAAGCCTCAAAGGTTTGGATAATTGAAGGGCGTCGGGGGAGGAAACGCCGCCTGAACTTGGGAGCTTTCCGGCAGCGTCTCGCGGCGCACGGCGTCGCCCGAGTCGTGGGCTTCGGCCGGTTGCCGGACGACCACGGTCGAAAACCGGGCGTGCCGCACCACGCGCTCGGCGGTGCTGCCCAGCAGGAAATGGCCCAGCACGGAATCCGTCCGGTGTCCGACGATGATGTAATCGGGGGCCATGCGGTCCGCCTCGCTGAGGATCTCTTCATACGGAACTCCGAACCGGACGCTGACCTCGCAGCTGACCGCCGGGGTCCTGACCTTCTTGGCCAGGGACTCAAGTCGCTCCCGCGCCGCCTGTCGCCGCGCGTCAATGCGGGATTGAGGCCCGTCCAACGCGGCGAACACCGCCGGGTTTAGCTCAGCCCGGGGAATTTCGATGACGTGCAGGAGCACAAGGTGGCTCGGACGGAGTTGGGCAAGTTCGACGGCGCGATCAACCGTCAGGGGGCGCTCTTCTAAACTGGCGCACGCAACCAAGAGTTTTTGGTGCGCCACTTCCTGGTGACTCGCAGGCACCTCGGAAGCAGGGGGGTCGGTCGATTCTGGATTGGCCATGGGTGAGACCTTGGGTTAAGCGGTGGAACTTCGTGGCAGGGAAGCGGCGCGACGCCGCCCCGGGGTGGTTCGCACCGGATCCGCCGGCCGGTTGCGGGCTTCCAAGGTGCAGGCCGGCTGGCTTGTCCCGAACTCAAGCGCTCTCCTCTCGGTGCCGGCACAAAGGACTGGTTTTTGGTCGCCCGGTCCGGTAAGGACGGGCGCGACCGGCGCGCCGGGCCAACCCTCTTCCTCCATGGACGCGAAGCTCCTCGTTTTGGTGTTGAACGGCCTAACCCAAGCCGCCCTCTTCTTCGTGCTCGGAAGCGGTCTGACGTTGGCGTTTGGCCTGATGCGCGTGGTCAACCTCAGCCACGGCGCTTTTTACCTGTTGGGCGGGTACATCGGCTACTCGGCGCTCCGCGCCACGGGGAGTTGGCCGTTGGCGCTCGTGGCGGGCGGCCTCTCGATCGCGCTGCTTGGGTGCCTCTTTGAACGCCTCCTGCTCTCCCGCGTTCGGGGCGGCGATCTTCCCGAAACGTTGTTGACGGTGGCCTTGTCGATGATCGTCGCCGATTTGGCGCTCGCCGTTTGGGGCGGTCATCCCTTGACCCTCAACGTCCCCAAATACCTGAACCCGCCGATCAACCTCTTCGGCGTGACGTACCCCGGCTTCCGGTACCTCCTCCTGGGGCGCGCCCTCGGGAGCGCGCGCGGCTTATGGCGGACCCTCCCCCGCACCACGCGCGGCGCCGCGGGGCGGGCCGGCGTCGACGACCGCGAAACCGTCGGCGCACTCGGCGTCAACATCGACGCGATGTACAGCCTCGTTTTTGCGCTATCGGCGCTGCTGGTGGGGTTGGCCGGCGTCCTCGGAGGTTCCTTTCTCCAGTTAAGTCCAGGCGGCGACACCACGGTCCTAACCTACTCACTCGTCGTCATCATCCTTGGCGGGATGGGTAGTTTGTGGGGCGCGGCGGTTAGTTCGTTGATCCTTGGGCAGATCCTCTCCTTCGGGCTGGCCTACGCGCCCCAGTACTCTTATTTTCTGGTGTTCGTCCCCATGGCGCTGGTGTTGGCGATCCGTCCCCACGGCCTTTTCGGGAGGCCGGCGTGAGTGTGCCCAAAGTGCGGACGGTCCGCCTGCTCCTCGCGGCCGCTGGCTTCGTCACCTTGGTTCTGCTGCCGCTTTACGCCGGCCCGTACGCGGTGACCACGGCCGTGCGCATGGTCTACTTCGGCTTTTTAGCCCTCAGCGTGGGCCTCCTGATCGGCCAAGGGGGATTGGTGAGCCTCACGCAAACCGCGTTTTTCGGCATGACCGGGTACGTGTTGGGCTTGCTGGGCAAGGAACGGGGCTGGCCGTTCCCGTGGCCCGACCTCGCCGCGCTCGGCATCGTCTTGGCTTTTGCTCTGGTTTTCGGGCTGGTGGCCATGCGCACGGACGGAATCGTGTTTCTGATGATCACCCTGGCTTTCGGCCAGATCTGCTGGGCATTCGCGCAGCAGAACACCAGCCTGCTGCACGGCTGGGCCGGCATCCGCGGCATCCGGCCCCCGATGTTGCTGGGCATCGACTTCCGGGGTGCCGCCCCTTTTTATTGGGCGTCCCTGGCGATCTTCACTGGGGGTGTCGTCCTCCTTTGGCGGTTCCGGGAGTCTTCGTTTGGGTTGGCTTTGAACGGTACGCGGGAAAGCCCCCGCCGCATGGCCGCGTTGGGCTACCCAGTCTACGCCATCCGGGTCGTCGCGTTTTTGGTCGCGGCACTTTACGCGGGGGTTGGCGGGCTCATCGCCGCTTACCACACGGGCATCATCACGCCCACGACGATTCAGTTGAGCCGGACGATTTGGGTGCTCCTGATGGTGATCTTGGGCGGATCCAGCTACTTTTGGGGACCGGTGGTGGGCACGGTTGCGGCCGTGGGATTGGACGTGCTGTTAAGCTCCCTGACCGACCGTTACAACGCCGTGATTGGGGCGGTCTTCGTCGCGGCGGTCGTGCTCTTGCCGCGTGGGCTCCTGAGCGTGGCGGACCGGTCGAGACGCCGGCCGCGACCTTCCCGTCCCGCGTCCTAACCCGGGATGGTGCCTACCCCGTGCGCGGCCGGAAGGGTGGACGACGACTGCGCGACGGCGGCGGCCTGTTTACGGACGGGGCGTCCGCGCTACGTGGGACGGCCTTCGCCGGGAGGCCAGGGGAGCGCGGGCGTCCCGCCCCTCCCCGGAGGCGCCGCCGTGGCCTTTGCGCCGGCCCGACTCTGGGCGCGCCGTCCCCGTACCGGCGGGACGCCGGCGCTCCCCTGAAAACCAGGCGTCCCGCCTTGGCAGAATTGGCTGGGAAAACGGGCGTGAGTACCCCTATAGTCCGGGCTTTCCCCCCAACTCCGCACCCGGAGAGTTCCCCCATGCTTAGAAAATTGCTGCCGTTTCTGGCGATCTTGCTCGCCGCTTACTTGCCTTCTCAAGCCGTCGGCAAGGAGATCAAACTCGGTTTCATCAGTGCGTTCACGGGCGTCTTTTCCGCTTTTGGCACCCAACAAAAAGAGGGTGCCGTCCTGGCGTTGGAAGAGGCAAATTACACCGCCGGCGGCAACAAGGTGACCGTGCTCTATGAGGACGACCAACTCGACAACGAGCAAGCCGTCAACAAGGCCAAGAAGCTGCTGGAACAAGACAAAATCGACGTCCTCACCGGCCTGGTCTCAGGCGACGAAGGCCTTTCGGTCGGCGATTACATGAAGGACAAGAACATTCTCGTCGTGCCGATGTACTCGGCTTCTGAGGACATGACGATGCGCGCGTTCTACCCGACGATCGTGCGCGCGACTTGGACCGGTGCCCAATCGATGGACGTCTTTGGTTACTGGCTCGCCAAAGTGAAGGGTTTAAAGAAGATTTACGCCGTCGGCGAGGATTACTCCTACCCATACAACCAAGGTGGCGGTTTCAAGCGCGGCTTTTTCCGCGGCGGCGGCGAGGTGGTCACCACGGTCTGGCACCCGGTCGGCACCACCACGGATTTCTCGTCGCTGATCGCGTCGATCCCTACCAACGAAGGTTACCAAGCGGTGCTTTACAACGGGTCGGGCGGGGACGCGGTCAACTTTGTCAAGCAGTACGTGGAGCTGGGGACGATCCAAAAGCTCCCGCTGCTTGGTCAGTCCAACACGTTTGAAAAACCCGACGTCGAATCGATGCCGCCCGAAATCGTCGGCTCACTTTCTCCGCACCACACCGCGGATGACCTCGCCACGCCGGCCTGGACCCGGTTCAAAGACGCTTACGTCAAGAGGTGGGGGCACGACCCTTCGGCTGCGTCCGAGTTTGCCTACTCCTCGATGCGCTTGATCCTGCGCGGGTTGGAGAGAAGGAACGGCGACACCGCGGACGGTGCGGCCCTGGCCAAGGCGCTGACCGAAGTCGACATGTCCGACGACCCGCGCGGCCCGGTCCGCTTGGACCCGCAGTACCATGCGGCCATTGAAAACGTCTACATCCGCGAGGTGGCCAAAGACGCCAAAGGGCAACTCTACAACCGCGGGCTGTGGACGGTGAAAGACGTGAGCCAATGCGGGCCTTACGATCCGCAGCTCTACCTGAAGCAGCCGGCGGACAGCGGCAAATACCCGCCCGACAAGCAGACAGAAATGCCGCCCGACATGCTGCGCGTCTCTTCCGAATACCGGTACGAGCCATTTGCGCCTTGAGGCGGCGTCGCGCGGAGCAGCAGCCGAACCGGGCGCGCATCGACATGGGTGGCTTTGATCACGCCCTCCGTTTGCGGGCGGTCACCAAAAGCTTCGGAGGCGTGCGGGCGGTCCGCGCCGTCGACCTGACGGTAGCGATCGGGGAGCGGCGGGCCCTCATCGGGCCGAACGGTGCCGGCAAGACCACCTTGTTCAACCTGATCGCGGGCGAGTTGTTTCCAGACGGGGGCACGATCGAACTGTTTGGCGCGGACGTCACCCGGAAGGCTGTCCGCCGGCGGGCAAAGCTCGGGCTCGGCCGGACTTACCAGGTTTCTCAACTGTTTGGGGACCTGACCGTCGGACAGAACCTTTTTCTGGCGGCAGCCGCCAACCGGGGACTTTGGTTTGACGCGTGGCGGCCTTGGCGAAGCCGTGCAGACGAACGCGCAGCAGCCCACGAAGTCGCGGTGCGGGTGGGCGTCGACGCCCACCTTGACCAGAGGGTGGCGACGCTCTCGCACGGGTTGCAACGGCAGCTGGAGGTCGGCATGGCTTTGGCCATGCGACCCCGTTTGGTCATGCTCGACGAGCCGGCGGCGGGCCTTTCTCCCGCCGAGAGGACCGTGCTCATCGGGCTGCTGAAGGCCCTACCGGGCGACCTCACGTTGGTCCTGATCGAGCACGACATGGACGTGGTCCTGGAGGTCGCCCAACGGATCACGGTCTTGCAGGAAGGCGCGGTCCTGGCGGAAGGCCCCCCGGTCGAGGTGCGGC
>CAXUNV010000378.1:0-5079 GCA_964252355.1 uncultured Chthoniobacterales bacterium
GTGTGAGCCGGGCCCGGAAGTCCCCGACGGCGCGCCCCACCTTCGTTCGGGCTCGGCGGCGCCTCGCCAAACTCGCCTTGCCCTACTGAACCTCAGGCGGGATATGCCACCTGGGTCGTTCGGGCCCGGCTCACACCGCCCGGCGGCAGCCCGTTCGCGGTGGCAACCCCATTTTGCCGCCCGGGTGTTCGCCCCACCGGCGTTTCTCCTGATGGCTGCCGCCCACGCCAACCGGCAAACGCCAAACGTTGCACCCAGCACGGGATATTCCGAACAAGAGGCCAGAGACAAGGGACGAGAAACGAGCAACCGTCTCCGTATGGCAACCATTCCTTCCACCGATCTCGACGTGTTCCCGCTGGCGCTGGGCGGCAACGTCTTTGGCTGGACAGCCTCTGAGGAGGAGTCTTTTGCGGTGCTCGACGCGTACGCGGCGGCCGGCGGCAATTTCATCGACACCGCGGACGCCTACTCGGCGTGGGCGCCCGGCAACTCCGGCGGCGAATCCGAAAAGATCATCGGACGTTGGGTCCGCACGCGCGGCAACCGCGACCGGATGATTTTGGCGACGAAGGTGGGCAAGCACCCGCACCTCTCCGGGCTTGGGGCAAAAACGGTCCGGGCAGCCGCCGAGGCGTCGCTGGAGCGCTTGGGGACCGACCGAATCGACCTCTATTACGCCCATGCGGACGACCCGGAAACCCCGCTCGAGGAAACCTTGGCCGCCTTCGACGCACTCGTGCGCGAAGGCAAGGTGCGGCACATCGCAGCCTCCAACTATTCCGCGCCGCGCTTGGCCGAGGCGCTCGCCGTTTCCGACCGGGCCGGTTACGCCCGTTTCGTCGCGCTCCAACAGCACTACAACTTGGTCGAACGCGACGAGTACGAGGGAGAACTCGCCGAAACCGTGCAGCGGAACGGCTTGGGATCAATACCTTACTTCGCGCTTGCCAAAGGTTTTCTGACGGGCAAATACCGGCCGGGCGCTCCGGAGGTGGAAAGCCCGCGGGCGGAAGGCGCGCGCGCGTACCTCAATGCTCGGGGCCTGCGGGTCTTGGCTGCGCTGGACGCCGCGGCGAAGGCGCATGGCATCACCTCCGCAGCCGTGGCGCTGGCTTGGTTGCTGGCGCAACCGACGGTCGTGGCGCCGATCGCGAGCGCGCGCACGCTTGGGCAGCTTTCCGAGATCCTGCCCTTCGTCAGCCTGCAGTTGACGCCTGAAGAATTGGCGGCCCTGACCGCAGCGTCGGCGTGACGGCGACACCGCCGGCCGGGGCGTGCCCGGTGGCTGGGGCGTGCCCGGTGGCCGGCTTGCGCCGGTGCCGGATGGGCGCGGGTGGCGCCAGCAGGTGCAAGAGGTCGTGCTCGGCCAACCAAGCCAGGGCGCGACGGCGAAGTTCCGCGCCATAGAATTCCTGCCACGCCGCCGCGGTGAGGGGCAGGTCGTAAAGTGCGTCCTTGAACCGGCGAAAGGGGCGGCGATGGCGCAAAGCCAAGGCGAGCGTGCGCCGGGGGCCTGTCCGGGGCGGCAAGGTGCGCACGAACCGCTGGCGCATGAGGAGTTGGCCGTACCAAGGGATGGGCAACACGGCGACGAAACGTTCCGGTTGGCGCCGTATGCGGGCGCGCAACCGGTCTTCCCCATCCGCATCCAGACCCAACAGGTGGAGGCGGGCGGTGACGACGTTTAACCAATGCTCACCCTCCCAACGGCTGGTGACCAGCGCGGTTTGGAGCGCCTCCAAGTCGACGGTTGCGGATTTCACGCGCCCACCGTGTACCAAGTGAATGAGCGATTTCCAGACGCACCGGGCAAAATGCGCGTAGAAAGTGTTTGGACCGGGTGTCTGGTGCCCGTGCCGCTTCGGCAAGGCGGAGTCGCGGGCGACGGCGGTACCGAGGGCGAGGCTGGCTTTCAGGGTTGGGCTGCAGGCTCAAACCGCCCGGCGATCGCCTCCCGAGAATGGCCGCCTGGCCCTGCCGGCCGGGTTTTCGCCCCACCGGGTCGCCGGCTTGGCCAGCTTCCCCCTTTGCCATCGTCCCTCTGCCATTTGCGATGCGCGCAGCGCGCCCGCCCCACCGGGTCACCCGCGGGTTCCCATCCGTCGCGGCTTGGAACGCCAAACCACCGAACCCGGAACGTGGGGACCGCTCAGAGTGTCCGCTGCGCACCGACGGCCGCGCGCTCCGCCGTGAGGAGCGCCGCCTTGCGCGCCGCGCCGCCCCGGTACTCGCCGAAACTGCCGCTGCCTCGGATGACCCGGTGACACGGGATGAGGTAGAGCACGGGGTTTTGTGCAACCCCGCTGGCCACCGCGCGGACCGCGGAGGCGCGGCCAACCGCGGCGGCCAAACGCGCGTAAGACGAGACTTCGCCGGTGGGAATCCGCAGCAACGCCTGCCAGACGTGCACCCGCAGCGGGGATCCTTTCAGCAACAAGCCAAGGCGTGCCGCCGGTGCCAGACCCCGCATGCGGCGCCGAACCTCCTCCACGTAAGGGGCCAGCTGATCGGCGTCTTCGGCCAGAACCGACGCCGGCCATTCCGCCGCGAGCTCGGCCGCGGCGTCCTGCCGGTCGCGGATGAACACGAGCCGGCACAAGCCCCGGTCCGTGGCGGCAAACTGCGCGGGCCCGAACGGCGTCTCGGCCACGGTCCAATAAATCCGGAGGTTGCGCCCGAGCGCCTTGTACTCGCCGGGCGTCATGCATTCGACGCTGAGGAACAGGTCGTGCAGCCGGGATGTGCCGGAAAGGCCCGTCTCCAGCGACGTTTCCAGCAAGGACCGTGAGTCACGCAACAACCGCTTGGCGTGTTGCAAAGTGTTCACCTGCAGAAACTCCTTCGGGGTAACCCCGACGTACTCGACGAAGAGCCGGTGAAAATGAAACTCGCTGACCCCGAGCTGCCGCGCGACCGACGTGAAGTTGGGACGGGATCGAGCCTGCTTGGAGAGAAGCTCGATCGCGTGTTCGATGAGGCCGAAGTGTGAACCGGTGTGCATCGGAAGGGTTTGTCGCCTGCGTGGGTGGGACCAACCGAGGGCCGGTTCAGGCCAGCCGGTCCACACGGCAAAAGTAGCAGCCGCGAGCCGCCGAATGGAGGTGAAGGTAGCGATGGGCGGGGTCCCTGAACAAGGACTCGATCACCCCCTCGAGTTCTCTACCCGGAACGACGGCCGCCTCGGTCATTAGCTCTTGCGCGTCAAAGGCGCGCACGGAAAGCAGGCGCGATCGCAAAAAGTCCGGCACGGCGCCCGCGACCTCGGCGCGCCCGGCGTCACCCTCGCGGATGAACACGGCGTGGCTCGCGCGGTAGGGGCCGGTTCCGGTCAGGTGGACGTGGTTGACCAAAAGCACCGGTTCGCCCACCTCGGCGTCTCGCAAGGTGTTACGGCAAGGGTACCCAGGTTTGGCGTCCGCCACGTAACGGCGGGCGCCGCGGTCCGCCAAGTCGGCGTTGGACATCCCGAAAAGGTGGGCGTACGGCGCGGCGTCGATCCCGGTGAAGCGGACGGCGGATCCCAAGTCAGGCGGTTGCGTCATGCCGCAGCTTGCGACAAGTGAAACGCCGCGACGACCCGATCCTTGCGGCGATTTCAAAAGGTTCGGAGGAGAGGGCTGGGCAGCCACGACGACGGCGATTCCTTCCCATGAGGTTCCTCGCCCTGTCGCAGACGGTTCCGGCGACGTCTCCTGGAGAGGCCCGCCGACCCCGCCACCCTGGTCACGCTACCCGATCCGCCGGCCCAGGACGGACGGCGCCGAGACGTGCTTGCAACCTGATGCCGTGGCCGTGTTGCCTCCGTTCCTCCCATTGGCCGATGTCGGCGGCAGTGAACCTCTGGCGCGACCCTAAGGTGCGGCTGATCCTGGCCGCAAACTTTTTCCTGATCATCGGCGCGAGCATCACGTACATGGCCATCCCGTGGCTGCTCGTGCGCAAGCCCAATGGCAACAGCATCTATGGCTGGATGAACACCGTCCTGACCCTGGCCATTCTGCTCACGATGCCGTACTTCGGCAAGTTGGTGGATTGCCATTCCCGGAAGCGGGTCATCCTGGGCTACCACGTCTTTTGTGTGGCGCTGAACGCCGTCGTGATCGCGAGCTTATTTTTCTCGGGCGAACCCCAGGTTTGGCAGTTGTTGACGGTCTACGTCCTCGGTTCCCTTGGCCAGAGCGTTTACTACCCTGCCTCGATGGCTTTCAACCAGGAACTCTTCTCCAAGGACCAATACCAGCCGTTGAGCAGCGCGATCGAAGTCCTCTGGCAAGCCGGGCAGATGATGGCTGGGGCCGCGGCGATCGTGGTGATCACGCGGGTGCCGCTCTGGGGCATCCTGGTCTTCGACACGTTGTGCTACGTCGTCGGGTTCGTGCTGGTGTGGCGGATCGTCTACGAGCGATCCTGCCAAACCGAAGACGGCGACCAAAGTTCTTGGCGCATGATGGGGAACAGCTTGGGCTACCTGAAGAGTCGGCGCGGGCTGGCCTTGGTGGTCTTCAGCAGCTTCCTGCCGTTTTTGGGTCTGATGATTGCCAACTATCTGTCGCCCATCTTCGTGAACACGACGCTTAAAGCGGGCCCGGAAGTCTATGGCATCGGCGAAGCGATCTATGCCGCCGGGGCGATCGTGGCGGGCCTGATGATCTCGAAATTGAGCGACCGACTGGGGCCGATCCCGACCCTGCTGCTCACGGTCGGCGTCTTTGCGGCAGCATCGGTGATCATCCCGATCGTGCCTACCGTCCTCATGTTCTGGGTCGGCTACAGCCTGCAAGGCTGGGGTAACGCCGGGGCGCGCGTGGTGCGCAACACGCTCATCCTGCACACCACGCCACCGGAACTCGTCGGGCGTATCAACCTGTTTTATTCCGCGGTGGAACGCGCGCTGCGGGTGTTGGTGCAGGCGCTGGTGACGCTCCAGGTTGCGACGGTGGGACCCCCGTCCGGCTACTGGACCATTGCCGCGGTGGCCATCGCCGGTCTGGTCATCATCGCGCTTTGCCGTCGCGCCAACCTCCAACCCCAGGGCGAAGAGTCGCAAGACGAGCCGGAACCCGCCCCCGCCCCTGC
>CAXUNV010000379.1:0-5064 GCA_964252355.1 uncultured Chthoniobacterales bacterium
GTGCGTATTCCCGGGGCATCAACGCCGCCATCAAAGCGTACGGCTTTCCCAAGATTTTGGAAGGCGACGGCAGGCTGCGCATTGGCATCGCGGGCCTCGACGTGCAGACCCTCTACGCCTTCGTGCGACTCGGCCCCGCGGATGAACTGGCCGGCGTGGTCGTTTACACCCGCATCTCAGACGACACGCTGGCGTTGCTGCACATGGCGGTGAAGCCGACCTTCAGCTTCGCCAGCGGCTATCGCAACGAGCTCGTCTTGCCACGCATGCTGGCGCAACTCCGGGCCATCGCGCGACGCATCAAAGGCATCCGGCGCCTCTCCGTCGTCTACGCCGACCAAAGGAGCGTGGAGGATGAGCGCTAAGCGGTCGCTCGCGGCGGTGGCCGAGCACTTGGACGCCTACCTGCGGGTGTCCGAGGTGGAGGATTATCCAAATGCCCTCAACGGCTTGCAGCTCGCCAACGACGGGACGGTGACCCGGGTGGGCGCAGCCGTCGACGCGTCGGAGCGGGTCCTCGAAGATGCCGTCGCGCAAGGTGTCGACCTGCTGCTCGTGCACCATGGCCTTTTCTGGGGCGGCTTGGCGCGTTGGGTCGGTCCCGCGTACCGCAAGCTGCGCGTGGCCATCGACGGCAATGTGGCCGTGTACAGCGCCCACCTGCCGCTGGACCTGCACCCCGACCTGGGCAACAACGTCCTGCTCGCGCGCGCGCTCGGCTTTGCGCAGACGGAGGAGGCACTGCGCGAGCGCGGCCGCGCCTTGGGACGAGCGGCCGAGGTGCACATACCGCGCGCGGAACTGATCAAACGTTTGGAAAAGGCGGTCGGTGGCCGCGTCTGGGTGGCACCTGCCGGGCCCGAGGAGGTGTGTAAGGTCGCCATTTGCACGGGCGGGGCCGGCACCATGCTCGAGCGTGCGGCCGCGGAAGGCTGCGACGCATTCATCACCGGTGAAGGCCCGCACCACACCTTCGTCCTCGCCCAGGAATTGCGCGTGAACTTGCTCTACGCGGGGCATTACGCCACGGAAACCTTCGGCGTGCGAGCGTTATCCACACACCTGGAAAAGACGTTCGGTCTACCAGCGTTTTTTCTGGACCACCCTTCGGGATTATGACCGGGGACGCCGCCTTGGACCGCAGCTTTTTTCAGCAAGACCCACTGGCTTGCGCAGCCGGGTTGATTGGCTGCGAATTGACGTGGGGCGAAACCGCCGGCGTGATCGTCGAGACCGAAGCGTACGCCGAGTGGGGGGACGAGGCTTGCCACACGTTTTTGAAGCGTGGCGCCCGCGCGTTCCTCGAGGCGAAGGTTGCGGGCGCGCTCTACGTCTACCTGAACTACGGCATCCATTGGATGCTGAACTTCTTGGTGCGCGACGGTTCCTCGAACGGGTTCGTGCTCGTGCGGGCGCTGGAACCGACGCGCGGGTCCGAACAGATGGCGTCGAGGCGGGGCGACCCGCGCCCCCGGTCGTGGTGCTCCGGCCCGGGCAAGCTGACGCAGGCGCTGGCGATCGACGGCCGCCTGCACGGCCGCGACTTCTTCAGTCTGCCGGAAATGCGCTTGTCGCGTTGGGATCAGCCGCCCGAGGTGGAGACGGACCGGCGCATCGGCATCAGCAAAGCCGCCGAGCTGCCCTGGCGATTTCTCCTCGCCGGCTCGCCTTACGTCAGCGTGAAAAAAACCCGCCCCAGATTGGCTGGGACGGGTACACATCCTCCCCGCCCAAACCGCCACGCGAAGTGAGGGTTTGGGCAAGGCCAAGACCTTATTTGGAATAACCGGTCGTAGGCGCAGCCGGCGGCGGCGGCGGAGGAGTTTCTTTCTTGCAAGCCGACACGCCCAGCGCCGTGGCGGCAAGGGCCACTAATGCGGCATATTTTGCAATGTTCATACAGTCTCGCCTCCTTTCTTAGCTAGCAGCTACCCCGTATTAGGCTGAACCTTCTCCGAGCACAAATGGAAATTCACATTTTGTGCGGACGCGCCGTTCTCACGACGTAAGTAGTTGCTGCAAAGGAATTTGTCGGCTTTTCGACCCTGAGGCGGATCCCTGGCGTCGCGTCACCCCACGCCCGGCGCACCCGTCGTCAGGATCTCCACTTTCGTGCCCGTCGGCACCCGCTCAAACAGCCGGACGACGTCGGCGTTCGCCATGCGGATGCAGCCGTGGCTGGCCGGGGTGGAAAGGTCTCCCTCCCGGTTGGTGCCATGGATGTAGATGAAGCGGTCCCGCGTGTTCGCGTTCTCCGGATCGGTCCCGTCCAGCCAAAGGATGCGGGAGGTGATTAAGTCCTCCTCGGATTCCCAGACAAAATCCGTTTCCACCGGCCGGCGTCCGCGGAAGACGGTGCCGATGGGTTCACCGTCGCCGATCTTTTCGGCGATGACGAAACGACCGGTTGGCGTCTGGTGGCTGCCGGCCTGGAAACCCAAGCCGTGACGCGACGTCGACACCGGAAAACTTGCGGAAATGCGGCCATCCTCCCAAAGGTCGAGTCGCTGTTGGTCGACGCGCACGACGACCTTGAGCGCCGGTTCGTTTGCCTTACTGTGCATCGGTATGGCCAAAAGCTGCAACGTGGCAGTCGTCGGCGCAACCGGTGCCGTCGGCGTCGAAATCCTGGAACTGCTCGCGCAGCGCGATTTCCCGGTCGGCGGCTTGAAGTTGCTGGCCTCCGCCCGCTCGGAAGGCCAGTCGCTCCGGTTCCGCGCGAGGGAGTACCGCGTCGAGGCGATCCGTCCGGAAAGCTTCACCGGCGTCGACGTAGCCTTGTTCAGCGCGGGCGCGGGGATCTCGCGCGCGTTCGCGCCGGCCGCCGTGGGAGCGGGCGCGCTCGTCATCGACAACTCCTCGGCGTTTCGCATGGATGCGGACGTTCCGTTGGTCGTACCGGAGATCAACGTGGAGGAAGCGCGCCGGCACCGCGGCATCATCGCCAACCCCAATTGCACGACGATCGTCAGCCTCATGGCCCTTTGCCCGTTGGATCGGGCGTTCGGCTTGCGCCGCGTGGTCGCGGCCAGCTACCAAGCCGTTTCCGGTGCCGGCGCCAAGGGCATTGCCGAATTGCGTGCGCAGGTGGCCGCAGCCGTCCGTGGAGAGCCGGCACCCGCCCCGGAAGTCTTTTCCGTGCCCATTGCCTTCAACGCCATTCCGCAGGTGGACGTCTTCATGCCCGACGGCTACACCAAGGAAGAACACAAATTCATCAACGAGAGCCGCAAGATTTTGGGCCGACCCGACCTGCGGGCGTCGGCCACCTGCGTGCGCGTGCCCGTCTACCGGTGTCACTCCGTGGCGCTGCACGCAGAGTTTTCGCGGCCTTGCCCGGTCGACGAAGCGCGGGACGTCCTCGCCAAGTTTCCCGGGCTACAGCTGGTGGACGAACCCGCACGGTACCCGACGCCACTCGGCACGGCCGGCGCCGACGCCTGCCAAGTGGGGCGGCTGCGGACAGACCCTTCTGTGGAAAACGGTTTGGCTCTTTGGGTGTGCGGCGACCAACTGCGTAAGGGCGCGGCGCTCAACGCCGTGCAAATCGCCGAGCTCTTCGTCTGAGGCTCTCTCTCGTTCGGCGTTCACGCCCCGCATGAGGTTGCGTCTCCCGCTCAAAAAGCCTCCGGATTGGGAGGCCCCGGTCGTCCAGCGGCCGGGCGCCGAGGCGCCACGTGCCCATTTTGACCTTTTCCCGGCCGCACCGCCCGCCTGCGACTTTTACGAAAACGCTTGGCGCATTTCGTTGAACGGCCGCTGGCAGTTCCACTGGGCCAAAGACCCCCGCCGGCGCCCGCGTGGGTTTGAACAGCCCGGCTACGCCCCTCGCGGCCGCGGCTGGACGACCATCGATGTGCCCGGCAACTGGCAGCTTCAGGGGTTCGGCACCCCGATGTACGTCAACCGGACGTATCCTTTCAGACAAGACCCACCGCGGGTGATGGGCGAGCCGCCCCGGACCTACACCTCGCGCCGGCAACGCAACCCGGTCGGTTCTTACCGCCGCACCTTCACCCTCCCGGACGGCTGGTCCGACGGCCGCGTCTTTGTGCGGTTCGGCGGGGTCGACAGTTTTTTCTACCTCTGGCTCAACGGCCGTCCGCTTGGCGCGGCCAAAGACAGCCGCGTGCCAAGTGAGTTCGACCTCACGGCCGCGCTCAAACCTGGGGAAAACCTGTTGGCCGTCGAAGTCTACCAGTATTCCGACGGCAGTTATTTGGAGTGTCAGGACAAGTGGCGCCTCAGCGGCATCTTTCGCGACGTCGAGCTCTGGTGCGCACCAGCGGTTTACCTGCGTGACGCCGACGTGCGCGCCACGCTGGACGGTGCCTTCGTCGACGGCCTGCTCCGCGTCGCCACCACCCTACGCAACGCCGGTGAGTCTCCGGCCACGGTGGAGGTGCGCTTCGAACTGGCACGGGCCCCCGTCACCACGACCACGGATGCCGGCGGCGAAGAAAACGCCCTGCAGGTCGGCACGTTGACCGCCTCGGTTGCGCCAAACGCGGAAACGACGGTGCGTTGGGAGACCGATGTTCCCGGGGTCGCACCATGGTCCGCGGAAACGCCTCACCTCTATGCGCTCAAGATCCGCGTGGGCGAGGGCAGGTCCGAACAACACGCGCGGTTCGACGTCGGGTTCCGCACCGTCGACGTGGTTGGCCGGCAACTGCGGATCAACGGGCGCGCCGCCATCATCCGCGGGGTTAACCGGAACGAATGGTCCCCGGACGGCGGCTACCACGTCTCGCGCGAAGAGATGAGGCGCGACGCGATCCTGCTGAAGCGCAGCAACGTCAACGCCGTGCGCACGAGCCATTACGCCAACCACCCTTTCTGGTACACCCTTTGCGACCGCCTGGGCCTGTATGTCGTGGCCGACGCGAACGTGGAGGCTCACCCGATGGGTGCGTACGAAGAGCACGCGCTCGTTCGCGACCCGGCGTGGGCGGAGGCGGTGCTGGGTCGGGAGCGTCGCAACGTGGAGTTGCTCAAGAACCATCCGAGCGTGGTCGTCTGGTCGCTCGGCAACGAGTCGGGCAACGGCCCGCACTTGCGGGC
>CAXUNV010000380.1:0-4149 GCA_964252355.1 uncultured Chthoniobacterales bacterium
TTCCGGGTTCCGGGTTCCGGGTTCCGGGTTGCGAGCAAAGCGGTCCACAGATTTCGGGAATTAGGGAGATCGGACGGCAGGACATCTTGGCGGACAACCCTTGCAGTAGGCGCCCTCCGCCTCTCCGCCTCTTCTAATCTGCATTCATCTGCGTGATCTGTGGATGGTTTCTCCTCGGAACCCGGAACCCGGAACCCGGAACCCGGAACTTCCTTCCTACCTCGGTGCATGCTCCTGGCGGAGCAGCCGCCCCAGAATCTCCAGGGTGTCGCCGAACTGCGCCTTCACCCGGTTTTGCAGATCGTCTCTGGCGTCGGCGAGCAGCCGGCCGGAGAGATCCTCGCGCGGCTTGCGCACGGGACCGGTGAGGTTCACCGAAGCGTACGCCAGCCCGCCGCGTTGTTCGGCGAACGCGCCGGTATCGGCGCCGGGCAAGAGGTGCACGACGGCCGGGTTAAGCCCGAGGTGGAGCGTGCCGGAGAGTTGGCCGGCGGCGACTTGGCCGGTTCCTTGCGCCTGCGTGGCGTCGCCCCCGTCGAGGGTGAGGCGATCGACCGCGAAGGCGCCGTCACGCCAATGGCCGTCGAGACCGGCGGTGTTTATTCGGTAAGAGGATGAAACCCGACGCCCCAAGCGATTGGCCAACGGGTCGAGGTAATCGCGGAGGTCGAACCAGACATCGCGGGCCTGCAGTTGGGCGTGGAGCGAGCCCTGCGCGGCGCGCTTCGGGACCCCGCGCCAAACGAGCGTGCCGGAGGAAAACGCTTCCCGCAGCCAATCGTACCGGGCGATCGGCGCGAGGTTGACGTCACGCCACGCCAATTGTGCGGACCCTTCCGCGTCGCCGTCGCGGGGGACCGCGCCTTGTAGCGTGATGCTGCCGCCGGTCTGCGGACGAACGGTCGCAGTCACTTCCACCGCGTCGCCGATCCGGGCGTCAGCGGTCGCGCCCCGCCAGGCAAAACGGACCGTCGGTCCGTACCGGCCGTAACCGTCGCCAAGTCGTGCGTGCACTTGGTCGCCCCGAATTTTTAGACGCAAGCCGTCCACGTAGAGGCCGCCCTCTGCGCCGTGCTTAGGTGCCCAGCGCACGGCAAGTTGCCGGATCCGCACGTCCGGCAAGCCGGTCGGGATCCGTGGCGTTGGTGCGGCGGCGGCCTCGCCCGGCGTGGTCGGGGGCGCCGTCGGGGGCGCCGCTTGGTCCGGTGCAGGCGTGCTCGGCGGTGCGGTGGGACCGGCTCGGCCGGCGTTTTCTGCAGGGCCGCCGCGTCCGCCTGCCCCCGGCGGGGTCGTGAGGACGAGGTCGACACGGTCCACCGTCACCGAGCGGACGGGCAAACGCCGCGCCAGCAGGTCCCGCCAACGCAGCGTGGCCCGAACCCCGTGCACGCCCACGGCAACGACCCGGCCGCCGGCCAAGTCACGGCCGGCAAACTCGCTCAGTTCGACCGTGCGCCCGGCGAAGCGCAAGGCGCCGACCGTCACCGGGGCGCGGAGCGTGCGGGAGAGTTCGGCGCTCAGCCGGCCCCGGGCGAGGGCGCTGCCCAGGAGGAGGTTCAAACCGAAAAACGCCCAGACCGCGACGGCCAAGGTCGCCACTAGCAAAGTCAGGAAGCGACGGGCAGCCCGCATGATGTCGGTACGGCGATCGCGCCGAAGGGTGGCAACTCCGCGAATGAAGCCGTCAACCGCGCCCGTCGCGGCGCCGCGGCGGTGCCGGCGCCGGGCTCGGGGCGCCTTCCGGGTATTTGACGGTGCTCGGGTAAAGGATGCGCCAGGGTTGACGTTTGAGCGTGTCGGTCAGCTGTTTAACGTCGGCCAAGATGGCGTTGATCTGCGGCAGGGCCGTCGCGAGGCTGCGGTCGGCGGTGGTGCTGATCTTTTCCAGCCGGTCGGTGGCGGCTTTGAAGTTGCCGAGGATTTCGTCTAAGCTGCGGTCCCGGTTAAAGCGGTCGGTGATTTCCCGCGCCGTGGCGACTTCCGCCTGGACCGAGCGCAGAGTTTCATCGATCGGCCCGCCACGATCGGTCACCGTCCGGAGGTTGCCGACGACGCCGTCCAAGTTGCGGATGACGCCGGCGAACGCAGAGTTTTGGTTGGTCAGCTCGACTAAGTTTTCGACGGCGTCACGCAGCGTGGCGATCAGCCGTTGGGCTTCCTGCAGCGTCGGGTCGAGTTGGCGCAGTTCGCCAGCCGTCCCGGCTTCCGTCGTTCCGCTGGCGGGTTGGCCTGGACCCGCACTCCGCCCGTCGAGGGCACGGGCGCCCACGAGCAGCGCGTCGGATTCAGCCGCACCGGAGGTCGGGTCGCCGCCGGTAAGGTCGACCACCAGGGGGCCATCTGGGCGGAAGGCGCGCACGGTGGCGGCGACTTTGCGGTAGATCTCCGCGCCGGCATCCACGCTCACGGTGATCAAGGCTTCGTAATCGGGGTGATCGGGCGGGCGTTCGGCGGGCGCAAGCGGGGTTTGCACCCGGCTTACCGCGCCAACCCGACGTCCGGCCAGGGTGACGGCCGCCCCGGGTTGGAGGTCGACGGCGTTGTCGAAGGCGATCCGCAACGTCTTGTGCGGCCCCCAGGTCGGCGCAGAAAAGAACAGCCAAGTCGCCAACACCCCGAGGAGCAGCACCGCCACCAAACTGGGCAGGAGAAAACGGCGGGCGCGTGGCCCAGAAGATTGATCGATCACAGCGGGGGCGCGTTACGTACGCTAACGTTCGCGACGCACACCCGTTCGGTTCCCCGGGAAGGAGTAGCGCCCGGTGACCGCCCAGAGCCGGTCGCTGGTTGCCCCGCCCTTGATGATCTCTTAACGTTTGGGCGTGCAGAACCCGGTGGATGCGGCCCCGCACCAGATGCCCACCCTGGTCGGCGTGGCTGCGGCGCTCCTGTTTGGCGGGTTCGCGCTGCTGTTCGCGCGGTGCCCGCTCGATTGGTACGGCCCTGGCCTCCGCGACGTCCGCTTGAAAAAGACCATGCGGGCTTGGTCCGTCGCGATCGCCTTGAGTCTCGTGCTGGTCACCTTGGGCGCAAGCTCGCTGGCGCTATTGGCCTCGCTTAAGCAGCCCGGGCACGCCGGGACCGGGCCGACAGGCCGGACGACGCCAAACGCTTCGTCTCAGGCTCTGCGCTTTGAACCGCCATGGGTTGTGACGTGAAACAACCGCAACTCTTCATCGCCTGCCTGCTGGCGCTTGCCGCGGCGTCCCCCGGCCGCCTCCGGGCCGCGGACGACGCCGGCCTCACGCCCGAGGCGCTCGTGGCCGAAGGGGTGCAAGCGTTCAAGGAGGGATCCGTCGACCGCGCGGTCGACGCATGGGTACGCGGCTCGGCGCTGGACCACAACCTCAGCCAGAAGGATAAAATGATCGAGTTGCTGCGGACCCTTCAGGCCCAATACGGCCAAGCGCGCCGGTGGGAGCCGGTCAAGACGGTCGCGCTCACCCCCTCCTGCGTCGAGGTCTACGGCGCGCTCTGTTTCGAGAGGGGACCGCTTTACTTCGCCTTCGACTGCTTCCGGCCTGAGTCCGGCGATTGGCTGCTAGCCCGCGTCGATTTTGACACCGACGCGCGCAAAATCCTCCCGCCGCCGTTCCTGGCGGGCGAATCCCGGTAGCTGCTCAGACACAGGGCATCGCTTTCGGCGAATCGTTCTGACGTCGGTGCGGTTTAATTTCTCCACGTGTACCGCGCCGCCCGGGAAGGTTTGCTCATCCTGGCACTTGCCATCGGCCTCGTCCTCCTGCTGCCAGTGATTCTGCCGGCTGTGGCGGTGTTGCAAGCAAGGTACGAACGCCGGTTACGCGCGGCGGCGGAGCGGTTTGCCTGCCTCCGCTCCGGCGACCGGTTGGGATCGGTGGCGCTCGCCCGCGCCGACGCAGCTTGGTCGGAACACTTTGCAAGCCTGCGGCGGGAACATCCCACGTGGAGGTTTCGTTTGGTGCGCAACCTGCACGCTCTCTGCCCACGGTGTGGCCGACGTTACCATTTCGACGAACCGGCGGGACGCTTCGTGGCGCTGGACGAGCCAGGGGGATGGTGAAAAAGGGCGTTTCGGTGTTACGTGCTTCCGATAAAATGTTTGGATGAAAAGATCGACCGTCGCGCTGGCCTGCCTGGGGATGTTCTGGGGATACGCTCCCCCCCTTT
>CAXUNV010000380.1:4172-5051 GCA_964252355.1 uncultured Chthoniobacterales bacterium
GACCGGTCGATGACGCGGGACATTGGCTTTCGCAGCTCACCGCCGAGGAGAAACTTCAGGCGGTGCGAAAGTGGGGTGACCCGGAACGTCGGCACGTCAACTGGACACCCGGGGTGCGCGATGGCTTGCCGCTCAAGGCGATGCGTCCGGAGGTGGCCGACTCCCTTTGGGCATTTTTGCGTGGGGCGCTGAGCCCGGCAGGTTATGCGGACGTGCAAGGGATCATCGCGCGTGAGGGCGTGCTGCAACGGATCCAAGAAGCACCCGATTTTCGCGATCCGGGTAAATATTACGCCGCCATCTTCGGCGAACCCGGGTCGGGACCTTGGGCTCTGCGTTTGGAAGGGCACCACCTTTCTCTAAACCTCACTTACCTCGGCGATCGGCTCATCTCGGGCACACCGATTTTCCTGGGGGCTAACCCCGACCCGTGCGACGAGGTGAAAGAGCCCCAGGCGTTGCTGGCGCCGCTCTTGGACAAGGCCGAGGCCGTGGCGCGGCGGGTAGGCCCCGACTTGGCGCGGTCCGGCGTGTCGATCGCCTCGCTGCGTCCAGGCGACGAGAAGGAGGTCAAAGATATCCTCGAGTTCTACTACGCCGCGTTCCCCGACGAAGTGCGGGAACGGTTGGTGGCCGGGTTGGAAACCCGGTTGCGGGCAGCGACCTTTCGCTACGACGAATCGGGCATCGTGATCGAAGGCGCGGGGCTGCATTACTACCTACAACGTCAGGGCGACCACCACTTCCATTCGTTGCTCCGGGACGAACGGTTCGACTTCGGGTCGAGCCGGGCGATGGCGGCGCAGTGAGCCGCGCGGTGGCCGGGTGCCCGTCGCCGGGCAGGAGACATCCCGGGATGCGCTTGGCGTGCGTCGCGGT
>CAXUNV010000381.1:0-5050 GCA_964252355.1 uncultured Chthoniobacterales bacterium
GAGCCGGCCCGAACGATCCTGGCGGCGAACCTCACCTTCGTTTCCGCCGGCTCAAACCGCCCGGCAGTGCTCCGTTCGGGTGGCTACTTCCCTCCGCCATCCGGGTTTTCGCCCCACCGGGTCGACCGCGAGGTCGGGCCCGCACGCCTTTGGCTGCACGTCGCACGACGCCTCCGCCAACCAGAAACCAGAGACGCGCAATGGGGTCTTTGCCTCACCGTCCGGCGGGCGGGGCGCCGGGCGCCTGCAAGGCTTCGTGCTCCTTGCTAAACCGGTGGAGGAGCAATTGGGTGACGGCGTCCAGCGCGGCAAAGACGTTGTAGCCGGTGTTGGCCACGGCCTCGAAGGAGGGCACGCGCCGCTTCCGGTTGTTCAACAGGTACTCGAGGTAACTGACCGGGGCGATGTTTTCGAGGTCGCGCTTGTTGAACTGCAGGACGTATGGCACATCGTCCAACAGCAGGCTTTGCCGGGAGAGGTTTTCCTCCAAGTTCCGGAAGCTGTCGACGTTCTCCTCGATCTTTTCCCACTGGGAATCCGCCACAAACACCAAGCCGTCCACGCTGCGCAAAACCAGTTGACGCGTCGTGTTGTAAATTACCTGACCCGGCACGGTGTAAAGCTGGAACTTGGTCTTGAACCCTTTGAGCACCGCCGCGTTCACCGGCAGGAAATCGAAGAACAAGGTGCGATCGGCCGCGGTGGCCAGCGAAACCAAATCACCCCGGAACGCTTTGGCGATGCGCGAGTGGACGTACGCAAGGTTGGTGGTTTTTCCGCAAAGCGCCGGCCCGTAATAGACGACCTTAAACTGGATCTCTTTGCTGGCGTAATTGATGATCGGCATGGCGGCTCAGGAGACGCTCGCGGAATCCCGCCGGGCCAGTTCAGTCAGAAAAGTATGCAGCGTTTCGCGCACCCCAGGTCGAAATGGGCGCGCAGCGTGCGCCACCGCAAGCCGCAACCCGCCTTGGGCAAAACCGGACGCTTGGCGGTCGCCGAGGTGCACGGTGACCGTTTCCGGTGCGGACGGACCCTCGCCGGTGGCCGCGCCCAACACCGCCCCCGTCAGGCGCAACAGGTCGTCCACGTCGGCGAGCGTCCCGGCCTGGGCAAGCGGGATTGAGCCAGACCCGCGGCTGAGCACGACTCCTTGCACGCCGGGCAATTGACTGAGGCAGAGCAGGGCCGACGCGAGGTCGACGGCGTCTTCGCGCATCAGGATGGCTTGGAACGGGCGGGGATCGTCAACGACGGCGCGGGCCAAATTTTCGCCGGCATCGCCCTCGCCCCCCATGGGCGGCGCCGGAAGCTCGTGGTCGGATGCCGCTCCGTCCACGGCTGCGGGACCCGGTGGACGGGCGGCGGCGAAGCGCCGGGCGTCCTCTTGCGCCTGGGCCGAGAACGGCGTGGTGATCGTCTCTGTCGGCCGATCCTCGACTTGGTTGCCGCGCCGCTCCAACGACTCCGCCGGCAGCTGTGCGAACACCTCCTGCAGCGGGATCGGGATCAACGTGTCGGGATCGAGCTTCTGGAACGGTGCCCGGTGTTCGTGCGGCAAACCCAACGCGAAAATGCCTGCCGGCACCACGACCTTGCCGCGGGCCAACTGATCCTTCACCAGCCTCGTCGAGAGCGCCACGCGCGCATCGACCTCTTGCAAGGCGCGCAGCTCGGGCGTCTGAAGTTCCAGGGGCAATTGCTGGATGATCGGGGCAAGTCGCAATTCGAGGCCGTCATCGTCGGCCGAAGAGAGCAGGCGGTTTCTGGCAGGCGAGGCGCTGGGCCGCACGGGAAACGGCGCCGCGTCAGGAAAAACCGCGTCCGGCGGCGGCGTGACCGCCCCAGGAGTTGGGGGCGAAGCGCCTGGCGGGTTTACGGGAACGTTACGGGTGGCCGGCGGTACCGCGTCTGGTTCGGCGTGGCCGTCGCGCCAACGGACCAAGCCGTCTGGGCCCGTGGCACGCACCGTGGCCGGGCCAGGAGTGTTGGGCGGGATTTCCGACGGAGCGATGGGGGACAAAGGGACCTCCGCATCGGCGCGACCGGCCGCGGCGAGCGGCGCCGGGTCTTCCTCGCCGTGTAGCAAGCGGCTGGGGAACTCCACCACGCCTGCGCCGAAGTCCGTGGCGTCCTCGGCGAACAAATCCGGGTAGTGCGCCTGGAGATCGGCCAAGCTGACCACGCTGGTGCCGGGCGCACCGCCGGCGCGCACGGCGGACGCCGGCAAAAGGATCGACGCGGCGGGGTCAAGCCGGCCGAAGTCGACGTGCTGCACCGGGAGGAATGGGGCCAACGCACGCAAACGGAGGCAATACGGTTCTCCCGTGGTCGCATGGTCTTTCAGTGCTGCCAGATCTGCCGAGGCTGCCGGCGGAGCCGGCTCCATCGGGGCTGGTGCTTCGACCCCCGCCGCCTGCGCAGGTGCGGCGGGCGCTTCCCCAGCGCGGGTCGACACCGGAGCCTTCCGTTTTCTCCAGTTGAAAAGAGGCATTTTAAGCGACGTCCCCTTCTCGACGCCGGGGCCACCGTGTCTTCCGAACTTCCTTGCCCGAAGACCCTATCCAGCATGCGAACGGGGCCCTATTCAAGCAGAGTTTTTCAATAATTACCACGTCTAACGCGAGCGAAGTCACCGGTAACGCAAGTTCTGGAGCGTTTACAGCAAGGGCGATTGGTAAAGCCGGAGGGCGGTCACCCGGCCGCCGCCCCAATACCAGTTCTTATCCAAGGTGAAGGAACGGTCGGCGGCGGTGTATCGCAAGGTGGGCCGGACGTTTGGTCGGTTGGGATCGTAAACGGAAAACAGGACGTCGCCGTTAGGTTGCCGGCGGTAGCCGTAGACGACCATGCAGTGGTTGAGCGGGCGAAACCGGGTGAGGTAAACGGCCGCGATCTGGCCGCGGTCCACGCGTTCTCGCAGCCACGCAGCCAGACGAGCCTGACCGGCGCGCGGTACCGGCAGCACGATGCGCCAGTTGCCAAGGCGCCAGAACGACGGCCACCAAGCGCCGAGGCTGCGCTGGAACAGGAGCACGTGGTCCGCCGAGAAGCTTCGCAGATCGGGGTACCCGGGGATGACGACTTTGGTGGAGGGTTCCGTGCTCCAGACCGGCGTGGCGGAGAGTTGCCGCAGCCGTCGGCCATAGGCCGGTTCGTCGAGCTTGGGCAGGTCGGGCCGGAAGACCGCGAACTTGTGGAACTGCAGCACGGTGCGCACCATCACAAAACAGTGGCGCGAGTAGGCGTCCTCTTCTTGGACGCTCCGTTTGTGGAAGGTGACCTGGCCGTGCGGGTCGGTGGCGTACTCGTAGTAAGTTTCGTTGGCGAACGCCAGCGTGTCCCGGGCAGGGTCAAACGTCGCAGCGTGAGCCGGTGCGACGAAGGTGGGGAGGACGAAGAGTAAGGGAAGGCAGCGGAAAAGACGCACTTAAAACTGCTTACGGAGGTTGCTCGGCAAAAGGCTCAGTTCAGAACGGTATTTCGCTACGGTTCGCCGGGCGATCGGGATGCCGCGTTCGGAGAGGATGGTGACGATTTCGCGGTCGCTAAGCGGGTTGCGGGAATCTTCGTGGCGCACCAAATCGTTGATGGCTTCCTTGACGCTCGTGTTGCTGAGGCTCTCGCCTTCCGTCGTCTGGTAGCCTGGCGTGAAAAAGTACTTCATCTCGAAGACGCCTTGCGGGGTCGCCATGTACTTGCCCGAAATGGCCCGGCTCACGGTCGTCTCGTGCACCCCGACCGCTTCGGCGATCTGCACCATGGTCATCGGTTTGAGGCCGGCGGTGCCGTGCTCGAGAAAGTCTTGTTGCCGTCGCACGATCTCGTTGGCGATGTTGAGGATCGTCTGCTGGCGTTGGTGGATGCTCTTTATCAAGAATTTGCCGCTGCGGATCTTTTCCCGGATGTAGTCGCGCACCTCCGAACCGTTGCCTCCCTGAGACATGAGGTCTTTATAGGTTTTGCTGATGCGCAGGTGCGGGATTTGGTCGCCGGTCAACGCCGCGACGTATTCGTCGCCCACCCGTTCCACGGTCACGTCGGGCAAGACGTAGCTGTTCGGATCCGCCGCAAAGATCTGGCCGGGTTTTGGGTCGAGCGTGGAGATGAAGTTGGCCGCCCGCTGCACTTCCGCGACCGTGACGCCCAGCTTGCGGGCAATGTCCGGGTACCGCTTTTTCCCGAGGTCGTCGAGGTGCGCGTCCACGATGGCGTACTCCCAGCCGCCCTCTTTACCCAAGCGCCGAAGTTGGATCAGCAGGCAGTCGCGCAAGTCGCGGGCCCCCACGCCAACCGGGTGAAACGTTTGCACCAAGCGCAGGGCAACGCGCAGGTCGTCCAAGCCGACCCCGGACGTCTCGGCCAGTTCCTCCAGCGACACGGGTAAGAATCCCAAGTCGTCGATGTTGCCGATGACCAGTTCGGCGGCGTGGCGTTCGGCCGCGTCGACGTCGGCCGTGTTCAACTGGTCGAGCAAATGCTGCTGCAGGGTCTCCTGCGTGGCGATCGAATCGAAGAAAAACTGGCGCCGCTCCTCCTCTTCCTGGCTGCGGGAGGTGTAGCTGACGTTTTGCGCCATGTAGTCGCGCCATTCCTCGTCGAGCCGGACCAAGCGGTCGAACTCCTGCTGGAAGTCGGCGTCGTCCTGGCTGCGGGGATCCTCGCTGCCGTCGCCGAACTCATCCTCCAACACCGGGTTCACCTGCAGCTCTTGCTGCACGATGTTGCGCAGTTCCAAGGTGGGCGCTTGCAGGATTTGCAGGCTCTGCTGCAGCTGAGGCGCCAGCACCTGCTGCATCCCAAGGTGCTGGAACTGTTGCATGCTAGGGCCGGCCATAGGTTCGATCCGGTGCGATCAGCTCCCACAGTAAAGAACGGCGGCAGAGACTGCAAGGCGACTCACGGCGGGGAGAAGAGTTGCGCGCCTCCTTGTCCCTCGTCCCGGGTCCCTGGTGGGCGGAGGTTGGGTGTACCACCCCTGGGTGGGAGGGGGGCGCGCCGCGCCGCCTCAAACCCGGTGGTGCTTCAAGTCCAGCTTGCGGTAAAGCGT
>CAXUNV010000382.1:0-5048 GCA_964252355.1 uncultured Chthoniobacterales bacterium
CCCTTACATGATGCTGATCTGCACCGGGATGCTTCAATCCATTCCCAGCGGGATCTACGAAGCAAGTTCCATCGACGGGAGCAACGTGGTCATCGACTTCTTCCAGCTCACCCTGCCGCTGGTGTTGCCCCCGATGATCCCGATCCTGATCTCGGCGTTCGCCTTCAACTTCAACAACTTCAACTTGGTCTACCTGCTCACCGCGGGAGGGCCGCAGATGGTCGGAGGAAATGCGGGCGAGACCGACCTCTTGGTGACGTACACTTACAACATCGCATTCCGCGACGCCGGCACGAACTACGGACTGGCCAGCGCGATCGCCACCCTGCTTTTCATCCTCGTCGGGACGCTGGCGTGGGTTAACCTTCGCTTCACCGCACGCCAAGCAAAGATATGAAAAAGGCGATCACCGATCAGCAGCTTGCGCCCGGCCTTCAAGAACGGGTGACTCCGGACACCGCCGGCGTGGCGCCTCGGGAGGACGCCGCACCGCCGGTCCTGCAGCCGCGGGAGACTCCGCGTGGGTTAAAACCCGAGCAGAAGACGCTGATCCGCAAGGCGCTATCCCACCTCATCCTCATCAGTATGCTCGCGCTGGTGCTGGTGCCGTACATCATCGTGGTGTCGGCCTCGTTCCGCGCCGGCAACTACGCGCCGAGCAGCCTGTTGCCGGACAAGGTGAGTCTGGAGCATTGGAAGTTTACTTTGGGCATCCCGTATCAAGAGGTGGTCAATCCCACCACGGGCGAAACTCGTTTGGTGAAGGCGGAAACCTCGCCCCTGCTCTGGTTTTGGAATTCGATCAAGGTGTCAGCCGTGGCGTCGGCGGGCATCATCCTGCTTTCGGGATCGGCTGCCTACGCGTTCTCCCGTTTAAAATTCAAGTTCAAGTCGGCGACGTTGGGCACCCTCTTGATCTTGCAGATGTTCCCGATGGTGCTGGCGTTGGTGGCCCTCTACGTCATCCTCGACTTCATCGGTCAATACGTGCCTTGGCTCGGCTTGAACAGCCAAGCGGGCTTAATTTTGGTCTACCTGGGCGGGATCTCCGGCTACATCTGGATGATCAAAGGCTACTTTGACACCATCCCGGCGAGCATGGAGGAATCCGCGACGATCGACGGCGCCTCGCAATTTCAGACCTTCGTCCGCATTCTGTTGCCGATCAGTCTTCCCATCTTTGCGGTGGTGTTCATCCTCTCGTTCATCGCCTTCATGTCCGAGTACCCGGTGGCCTCGATCGTCTTGCAGGCGCGCAGCAACTGGACGTTGGCGGTCGGTGCCAACTCGTTCTTGGCCGAGCACGACAAACTTTGGGGACGGTTCGCGGCGTTGGCGGTGCTTAGCGGCGTGCCGATCACCATGATGTTCTTGGTCTGCCAAAAGTACATCGTGGGCGGGTTGACCTCGGGCGGCGTGAAAGAGTAGGGGAGCACGGGCGTCTCGCCCATGCAGCCCGACCCACCTCAAGACATAGGTAGGGCAAGGCGAGTCTTGCAAGACGACGCCGAGCCGGCATGCGGGTGAATCTGCAACGACGTTTCAGACCCGCGAAACAGCGCTTCCCAGGTTCTCTGTCTAAGCGGCCACGTAAATAGGCAACCTTCCCTCCGGACGTTCGCGTTTGTCTTGACGAAGCTGCGTTTTTGTCACACAACGTCGGAGTCGCAAAAAGGTGTTGAGGGAAACTGCGGCGGCCTAAGGGACATGCGAAAGGGCTAAACGCGCCTCCTCGCTTCCGTTGGACGCATCGCGGTTCGCTCCGTGGCTGAACGCCGTCCGGTTCAGCTTCTGGCGTGACCGTCTCGCCTGGCGCCCAACCATGGAAAGGACCGCTCAATGAGAATTCATGTGCCCGCACCGCTCTGCCGTATGGCGATGGTCTTCGCCGCGCTCGCCGCTCTAACCTCCCGAAGCCCCGGTCAACAACAAACCGCCGCGCCACCCGGTACCGTGGGCACAACCGCAGCGCCGGGGAACCAGACGCCCAGCCTGACAGAATCGCCCGCGCAGGTTCAAGGTACGGACGAGAGCGGTGGCGCACTCCAAAGGGTCGTGGTGACCGGTTCATTGATTCCCCGCGTCGGCGACGGACCGGCCCCGGTGGAAAGTTTAGATCAGGATTTCATCCAGAAGCAGGCGAATCAAACCATCAACGACGTCCTGAACCGCCTCCCGATCGGGATCAGTCAGCAAAACCAGCTCACGTTCGCCGGCAACAGCAACTCACCCGCTTCTTCCGCGTACGGTCTGCGCGGGCTGCCAGCCTCGGCCACCCTCGTGCTGGTCGATGGGTACCGGTTTCCGAACTACCCGTTCCCAATCAACGGCACTGAGACGTTCGTCGACCTTAACTCGATCCCGCTGAGCGCCATCGATCGGATCGAGATCCTCAAAGACAGCGGCAACGCTTTGTACGGCGACGATGCGGTGGCCGGGGTGGTGAACGCCATCACTAAGGATAGCTTCCAAGGCGTCGACATTTTCAACTATTATGGGATCAGTCAACGCGGCGATTTCGAGACTTACCACGGTTCACTGACGGCGGGGGTCAGCTCCAAGCTGCTCGGCGGCCAGTTCAATGCGGTCGCCACGTTCGACTACTACGACCAGTCTCCGATTCTTTCGGTCGACCGGTGGTACGCTTACGGCGACCGCAGCAAGCTCAGCCCTAAATACCCGGACCAACCCGTCGCGTTCTTTCCAGCGCAGGGTAACTACACCGGAAACACCACCGGCAACATCTATCAAGTCAAACCGGGGACGGTGGGCAACAACATCACGGCCAACAATTTCATCGTTAGCACTCAAGACAATCCTGTCGCGTTTAACACCTACATCCCGATCGACGAAGAGTTAGCAGCGCACGAATACCGGTACGGCGGCACTTTAAATGTCAACTGGTCGCCGACCGACTACTTGAAATTCTACGATAAGTTTTTGATCCAGCGCGTGGAGGAGAAAAGCGAGACCCCAAATCAGGGTTTCAGCGCAGGGGACAACATCACTATTCCCGCCAACAATCCTTATAACCCTTTCGGTGAAGACCTGACGCCCAATGGCCAGCTCCTCCGTGAGTTCGGCACTTGGCAAACGGACGTAGTCTCGCGAACCGTTCGGAACGTCGTCGGCGTCAACCTGCAGTTGCCGCACGATTGGTACGTTGACGTCAGCTTCAACTACGGCGAAAGCGACGCCACTCAGGCCGTTTATAATTCGGAAAACAAAGCGAACCTGCAGGCCGCCCTCAACGGCACGTTGCCTGGGCTTGAGGGTCAGTTCTTCAACCCGTTCACGGATGAGAACATTTCTGGGCACCCCAACGCGCGGTTTTATAATGCCATCCGGACGCAGCAGTTGGAGGACAGCCGGACGGACCTGATCCAATGGGTGCTCCACACCGGCGGCACGCTGGTGGAAATCCCGAGCGGGCCGATCAGTCTTGCCGGCGGGCTGGAGTACCGCTCGGAATCGTTGATCAATTCCAACGACATCAACAGTGAGTTCAACAACATCACGTCCGCCGACTTTGCCGGGAAGCTCTTGTCGGCGCGGCGCTATGTGCGGAGCGCTTACGGCGAGTTGGACGTGCCGCTGCTCGGCGGCAAATGGTCCTTTCCCGGCGCGCGGAACCTAGACCTCCAGATCGCGTACCGCTACGACGATTACAGCACCTTCGGGGACGCGGGCAAACCAAAGTTCACCCTTCGGTACAAACCTTTTGATGACCTGACTTTCAAGGCGAGCTATTCCGAAGGTTTTGTCGCCCCGACCTTGGGTCAGTTGTTCGGGACGCCCCTGCAGTTCCAGGCCACCATCAACGACCCGCTCACGGGAGGCACGTACAACGTGATCGAGCAGAATGGTGGCAACGCCAACCTACAGCCGGAAAACTCGTACGTTTACTACGCGGAGATGGTTTGGAGCCCGGGTTCCAAAAACGAGGACAGCCCGTGGCATTGGTTGAAGGGTTTCACGGCTTACGTCGATTGGTACCAGATTGAGTTGCGCAACATCATCGGGACGCCCCTTCCGCAAACCCTGGTGGGCGCGGCGGCCGCTTTTCCGGGCGCGGTCATTCGTGGCGCGAACGGGTTGGTGGAACAGGTGAACGCGAATTACACGAATCTTGGGACGGACCGGACCGACGGGATCGAGTTCGGCGCCAACTACGTCACCAAAGAGTACAATTGGGGCAAGCTTGACCTCGAATTCAACGCCTCTTACATCTACGCGTTCTCCGCTCGGCGCCTGGAGGGGAACTCTGATCAAGTTACCGCCAGCTTTTACGTGTTGGATCTGGAAGATTCCTTTGCTTTGCCAGACCTGCGGCTGACGGCAAACGCCTTCTACTCCAAGCACGTGTTCGGCAACGACAACTTCCGAACGGGGTTCACGCTGAACTTTGTCGATTCCGAGCATGACTTCATCGACGATTTCAAAGGCACGCTTCCGGCGGTCGACGCCGGCCTCGACCCGGCGGGTTATGTCCACCCGGTGGGCAGTTGGACGACTTTTGACTGGCAAATTTCTTACGAGATCGGGCCGCCAGCCGAAATCACGCCCGAGACGCCGAAACCGGGCTACGATAAGGAAGGCAAGCGGATTGTCGGCGACAAGGCCGCCGCACCCCAACCTCAGGGTTTGTCGAAGGGCTGGCGCCAATGGCTCCAGAACACCACGTTCACGTTCGGCATCAACAACATTGCTGACACCCGCCCGCCACTCTCGACCCAAGGGGGAAACTTCTTCCAGGGTTACGACACGCAAGTGGCCAACCCGATCCAACGTTACTTCTACGTGGAAGTGGAGAAGAAGTTCTAAGCGGCGGGTGTGAAAGGCGCCGTTGGCGTCCGGGGGGCCCCGCCGCCCCCCGGAGCGGGCCCCGGGGGGCCGCCCCCCCCGCGCCCGCGCGGCCGAGCGCGCGCCGTCGTTTCGATCCACGCCCCCGTGCTGGGGACGACCCGCGATCGACATCGCGCTCTACAAGATGGCGCTGTTTCGATCCACGCCCCCGTGCTGGGGACGACCCCTGCGCCGCCAAGGGC
>CAXUNV010000383.1:0-5047 GCA_964252355.1 uncultured Chthoniobacterales bacterium
GATGGGCTGGCGATCCCCGTCGGGACCCGCCGTGCTCGCCCCGCCCGCCGCGGCGGCGAACGTCGGGCGGAAGCGGTCGGTCCGCACGCGCGCCCGGAGTTGGTGCAGGATGTGGTAGAGCCCAAAGTTGGTCCGGTTGACGTAGATGAAGTGTTTGCTGCCGCGCGGTTTTTTGAATTCTGGCAACTTAGCCACGCGTTCGCCGTACTCGTAGATGCTGGCGAAGTATTCGGGTGCGGCGAAATCGAACGACTCCTGCATGAACGGCCGGGCGAACAGGTCGATCATCGCGCGGTAATGTCCCACGAGAAAGGCCCGTTGTCGGCTGTCGTCCTCTGGCAAGATCATCCCCAATTGCCGGAAGATGACCTCGGCCCGGTCCGGGTCGTCCACCAACGCCGGTTCCGTGAGGCCGAAGAACGCTTCGTAGAAATCCGCCGGCATCTCCTTCACGCAGCCGAAATCAAGCGCGCCGACCCGGCCATCGGGCCGGACGAGGAAGTTGCCCGGGTGCGGGTCGGCGTGGACGGCCCGGAGTTGGTGTTGTTGAAAGTTGTAGAAGTCCCAAAGGGCTTGGCCGACGCGGTCCCGTGCTGGCTGGTCGGGCCCGGTCTCGAGAAACTCTCGAAGGTGAAGCCCTTCCAGCCAATCCATGGAAATCACCCGCCGGCTGGAAAGCTCGCGGTAATAGCGCGGAAACACCACGTCCTCCAACCCGCGGCACTTCTCGGCAAAACGGACGGAGCGCGCGAGTTCCAGGGCATAGTCCGTCTCTTCGAGCACGCGTTCCTCGACTTCCTTCAGGTAAACGTCGAGGTCCCGGCCGTCGATGTCGAACAGACGGAGCGCAAACGGTTTGATCAAGCGCAGGTCGGACGAGATGCTATCGGCCACCCCAGGGTACTGGATCTTGACGGCGAGCGCCCGGCCGCGCCAGACGGCGCGATGGACTTGGCCAATGGAGGCGGCGGCGGCGGCTTTCGGATCAAAGGCGTCGAACAACTCTTCAGGTCCCTTGCCAAAATACCGGGTGAACGTGCGGACGATCAGCGGGCCGGACAACGGCGGCGCGTTGTACTGAGACAACGCGAACCGGTCCGCGTACGCCGGCGGCAAGACGTTCCGGTCCATGCTGAGCATCTGCGCCACCTTGAGCGCGCTGCCTTTCAGCTCGCTTAGCGAGTCGAAGATGTCGCCGGCGTTGGCGACATCCAAACTCTCCCGGGAGACGTTAGGGTCGACCAACCGCCGCGAGTAATGCTTCAGGTAATTGACCCCGACCTTGACGCCGGTGCCCAGGATTTTCGCGGACCGCTGAACTTTGGAGGCGGGGATGCTGTCCTGCTCAGTCATGCGCGAGGACAGCGGTTGCGGTAGAGGAAGCGGCCGTAATCAACGAGGCTGTCGAACGGCGAGCGACCCAGGAAGTCAAACACCAGGTTGATGCCTTTTTCGATGGCTTCGTCCGTGCGTTCAAAGCCGTTGCTCAAATCGTCCAGCCAGAACCGGACGATGAAGGTGAACTGCCGCCACAGCGGTTCGACGTAGCGCGACCGAAACGGCCGGCGGTCGACCACTTCGCTTTTGGCGATCGCCTCGGAAAGGAGCGGTTCGAAGAAGGCGTCGAAAGGCTCGCGCAACTTCGCCACTTCGGGCGGCACCTCCCCGCGGGCGGTTTCTTGGAAGGTGTAAGCGACGAAGGAGCGACGTTTCTTGAGTTCCTCCGTCAAGGTGAAGAAAAAAGCCAACGCCTTTTCCCGGACGTTGTAGTTGGCCCAAACCTCCTGCGTTTGCGCACGCTCCACGGTGGCGTCAAACACGTCGCGCCAGATGGCGGCCCGCAGGGCGGTAAACGAGGCGTAATGGTCGTAAAACTCGCCCTCGCTCACGCCAAGCCCCTTGCAGAAGGCGTAAACGGAGGAGGGATCCTCCCCATGTGTGAGCACGTGGTCGATGTAAGTCTCCTGCAATCGCGTTTCGAGTTCGGAACGTGTGGCCATGGCAGCGCGGCCTACGATAGCTCATACGACCACGGGGAGCGAATGGGAGCAGGGGTTTTGGGGAGCGCGGGCGTCCCGCCCGTTCCCGGCGAGACACCAGCGTTACGCCGCGGACGCACGACCTTCCCATCCCGGAACGGGCGGGACGCCCGCGCTCCCCTCCAGAATGCGCTCGCGCGCCCCGGCCGGCTCAGCCATGGTCGCGCCATGACCAAACGAACGCTCGGCTCGCTCGCGGCCTGCGCCTTGCTTGGCGGTTGCGCGCATTTCCAACGGTCGCAAACGGTGCAGGTCGCCGGCGGCATGCGGGTCCGTCTCACGAGCGTCGGAGAGAGTTTCGCCCAAGCCGAGGACAAGGACTACGTCGTGACTGAATCCGGCCTGACCACGTTTCGCAAGTCGGGCCGCAACTTCGTCCGCTGGCAGTTCGCGGTCCGCCTCAAACATCCGGGTGCCCCGGCCCGGATCCGGGTGGAAGAGGTGAGCGGCGTGCAGGCGCGCCCGATTCTGGACGACGGCGCGCCGACGATCGATGAAACCTACTCGTGGACCAAACAATCGGACTTGATCCCGGCCAACCCCGGCTCGCTGCCCTGGCTCTATCAGCCGGAAACGACCCTCCGGGTTTTCCGGGTGAGCGTCACGAACCGTGAGGGCAAAACCGCCGTGCTTTACCAACCGGCGAACTTCACCAAAACGGCTAAAGATGCCATCCGGTTCCAGATGGGGCCGGAGATACCGGGGTAGGGGAGAGGGAAATTGGATCAATTGCCGCAATGGTATCCATGGGCGGAGTTGGCCTGATCACGTCCGCAACCCCTTCCGGCATCGGTACAATCGTTACAATTCATACCGTTAATGCGATTCATCCTGCCACGAGCGCTTTCGCCTCGCCCACCGTGGGCGGTCCCGCCCGTTGCAGCCGGTCGAAAAGCCGGCCCGTTCCCGTCTCGCGGTTGGCGGAGAACGCACCAACGCACCGGCCGTCCTTGACGTAGAAAGCCGCGAAGTCGTCCGCTTGCGGGTTGCCGTCCACCTCGACGTCGTCCCACTCCGCCGGGTGACCCAAGTACTCGTAGCGAACGCCGTAATGGTACGTCCAGAAGTACGGCAACCCATCATAGGGCCGGTCTAGCCCAAGCATGTTGGCGGCGGCAACGCGCCCGTGCTCCTGAGCGACGCGCCAATGCTCGATCCGTACGCGCTGGCCGGAGCGCGGTAAGGGGAACACGGCGATGTCGCCGGCCGCGTAAACGCCGTCTAACCCGAGCACCCGCAACCGGTCGTCGACCGACACGCCACCGTCGGGCGCGAGATCGACGCCGCGCACGTAATCGGTGCCGGGTGCCACGCCGACGCCACTCACCAGCACGTCGGCGACGAGCGTTTCGCCGTTATCCAACTCGAGGATCTGTTGCCGTCCGACGGGACGCGCCCGGGAGATTTTGCGTTCCGCCTGGAAGCGCACGCCGCGAGACAGGTGCTTGTCTAGCAGGAGCTTGCCCATCTCGGGGCCGAGTTGTTTGCTGAACGGAACCTTCTCGCGCGCGACGACCGTCACTTCGAGGTCCCGCTCGCGCAGGGCCGACGCGACCTCCATCGCGATGAAACTGGAACCGATCAGCACCACGTGCCGCGCCGAATCGCACGCGGCGGAGATGGCGTCCGCATCCTCCACGGAGCGGAGCAGGAGTGGCGCGGGTTGCGCCCCGGGCACCTCGACCTTTTTGGGCGTGCCGCCGGTGGCGAGCAGCAGCCGATCGTAGCGCACCGGCGGTACCCCGTCAGCGAAGGTCAGTTCCCGGCGGACGGCATCCATGGAAACGACGGCACCGTTCACCCATTCCACCCGGTTCTCGGGGTAGAAGTTTTCGGGTCGCAACGGCAGCTTCTCCGGGCCAGCTTGGCGGGAAAGGTACATTTTACTGAGCAACGTGCGGTCGTAAGGTTTGCGCTCCTCCCGACTTACCATCAGCAGGCGGCCTGCGAAGCCGAGGGCGCGCAGGTGTTGCGCGGCCGAGGCGCCCGCCGGGCCACCGCCCAAGATGACGAACGTCTCGGCCCGGTGCGGCGCAACCGGACCGTCGCCGGGAGCGCGCGCCTCTTGCAACCCACGCGAAAAGTCGACGTTGACCTCGCCGTCCACAATCTCCAACGGGTAGCGGCGTAGGGCTTCCAGCGGGGGCGGTTCCAAGATGGCGCCGGTATCGGACGAGAGGCAGCCTTTGTGCCACGGACAGACGAGCCGGTCGCCGCACAACGCGGCTTTCTCCAGCGGTGCCCCGGCGTGCGGACATTTGGTGCCGAACGCCCTGACCTCCCCGGCGTCGCTTCGCACCAGGAGCACCTCCCGACCAGCCGCTGCCACCTTGCGCAGGGTGCCCGGCGGCAGGTCCGCCAACCGGGCGACGGTCACTTTGATCACACGGCCTATTCGTCGGGAGAGGCGGGCACGGTTGCACCGGTTGACCTGACCGCGGT
The DNA here is from genome assembly GCA_964252355.1 of uncultured Chthoniobacterales bacterium. GTDB lineage: Bacteria > Verrucomicrobiota > Verrucomicrobiia > Chthoniobacterales > JAFAMB01 > CAXUNV01. The sequence goes on from CAXUNV010000383.1 coordinate 4,482, forward strand.
GAACTCGCGGGTGACCCGGTATGGCGAAGACCCAGGCGGCAGAGGCGGGCGGCGGTCGAAGTTGACGGTCGCCGACTGGAGGGTGCCGGCGCGGAACAACCCTGGCGGCACCTTTACATGGTTTGCAGCCCGGCACCCTCCGCCCGGCAGCCGTTGCCTGACGATGGTAGGCCGGTTCAGCCGGCCGGGTCTTCGCCCCACCGACGTCGGCGGTGGTGGACGTCCCCTCGATCAATCCTTGGCTAAATCCGGCACCTGAGGATCTTTGGACCGGCCCACGGCTCGGATCCGCGTCCGTTCGAAGCTCCGGATGTCTTTCTCGAGCCGCGGTTCCATCCGTCGCATGCGCATGCCCACGATGGTGTAATAGGCTCGCAGGTAGTTGCGCCGGGCTTCCACGCTCAAGGCAGCGTTCGCTTCGTGCAGCAGCGCCACGGCTTCCGGGTTGCGCATGGCCGCGGCCCGCACTTCGGCCAAGCGCCGCTCGTTCTCCCGACGCTGCTCCTCAGTGCGGGCGGGCGGCGGCGCAGCCGGCGAGGGGGACGAAGAAGTTGTCGGGGTCGCCG
>CAXUNV010000384.1:0-5036 GCA_964252355.1 uncultured Chthoniobacterales bacterium
GGCATCTCCCCCGACGCTTGACTCCCCGCCGTTCCCGTCAGCAGGCCGACAAGCAACACCCCAGCAGGAAATCACTTATGGACCGACGGCGCTTCATCCAGTCAACCGGAGCCGCTGCCCTTTCCGCGGCTGGTCTCCTCCCCCGGGCTGTCCGGGCAGCCACCAACGACGCCTTGGCAACGGCCGTCCCCGGCCCGCAGCCCAACATCCTGTTCATCTTGGTGGACGAGCTGCGGTACCCCAGCGTCTTTCCGGGCACGATCGACAGCGTGCCGGGTTTTTTGTCCGCCTTCATGCCCAACGTTTACAGACTCTGGGAGCGCGGGGTGAAGTTTTCGGGCCACTACACGGCTGCGGTGGCCTGCACGCCCGCACGCGGCACGCTCATCAGCGGGCTGTATTCGCAGCAGAGCTGGCTTGCGCAGACGATCACCGCGACGCCGACCCAGGCGCACGCCATTCAGCCGCCCCTCAACAGGGCGTACCCCACCTATGGGAAGCTGCTGCAGCAGGTCGGTTACCAAACGCCCTACGTCGGCAAGTGGCACGTCTCCCTTCTGGACGCGAACGCGCCGGGCTACGGGCTCAATGCCTACGGCTTCGACGGGCTTTTGTACCCAGATCCGACGGGCGCCAACCTGCAGGGTACCGTGGGCGATCCGGGCCGTGGCTTCCTCAGCGACAAGGCGATTGCCTTGAAGGCCGTCGAGTGGCTGAGCACCAAGGGCCGCGGCCCCGCGCCCTGGTGCCTGACGGTCTCGTTCATCAACCCGCATGACAAGCAGTTCTTCTGGGCCGGCACCGAGTATCAGACTTACAATAAGCTTTTCACCCCGCAACAACCCCCTTTCTGTTTGTATTCGACCACTTGCCCCTACGACGGCTTCGAGAAGTGTGACAATCCGCCGGTCGTTCCATGGGACCGCAATCCGTTGAAGCAGCCGCCGTCATACGGCTTTCCGGCGGTGCCACCAAACTGGGAGTCGGCCAGCCACTTGGCGAAGCACAAGCCTTCCACGCAGACCCTTGGCCGCGCGTTCCAAGAGGCAGTCTGGGGCGGGGTGTCGGACACGCCGAGCCAGGACGCTTTCACCATCGAGCGCTACCCCACGGATAAGGTGAAGATGTGGACCGGCAAGGCCCCGTACAGCTATTGGCAGCGCAGTCTGGACAGCGACACCCAGACCACTCGTCTCGTGGATGAACGGATCGGCGAGGTGCTTAACGCGTTGCCGCCTGACGTTGCGAGCAACACCGTCATCGTGCTGACCTCCGATCACGGCGAGTATGCAGGCGCCCACGGTTTGGTCTCCGGTAAACTCGAGACCTGCTACGAGGAGGCTTACCACGTGCCCCTCATCGTGGTCGATCCCTCAGGACGGTTTACCGGGGAACTCAACGGGGTGCGCGAAGGGCTGACCTCCTCGGTTGACCTGCTGCGGCTGCTGGTGAGCTTAGGTCACAACGGTAGCCCGCAATGGCTCACGGGCGATGCCGGCGCGCTCTACGGCGGTCGCCACGACCTGATCCCAATGTTGAAGTCGGCCAGCGCGCCAGGGCGACCCTACGTGCTGCTGACCTGCGACGAACTCGCGCCGGGCTATTTCTATTTCAATGATGCGCCTGAGCACGTGATCGGATTGCGGACAGACGCCGCCAAGCTGGGAACCTACGCAAAATGGGTGCCGTTGACCGACCGTATCCGACCGGAGACCATCGAGGCCGAGTTCTACGACTACTTCACCCCAGGTGGCCGGGCGGAGCTGCATAACCTGGTGGACGACTGGCGGATCGGGCCCGCGCTGGAGACGCTGTTGGGCCCAATCATCAACGGGGAGTTGCGTGCCGCGCTGCCGGCCAATTTGCGGCGAGCGCAGGCGCTTTCGAAGCAGGCGTATTTGGCTTACGCAGCGTTGCTGGCCAACCTGCCGGCGCCGAACTCGAATCCGGGGTTCCGGCCGGATTTGGTCGGGTACGGGAGGGATTTCTAAGGCCGGACGGTCTGATCACCGCAGGGGGGACCTGTCGCCCAGAAATGATGCGCCTGGAAAAACCGCGGGCTCGTGCGTTCACGGTTAGCTGGATTCAGCGAGGGTTGGGGTTGCTGGCAGGACCTCCGGTCAACAAGGTCAACCGGGAGGCGAGAGCGGAGCGCTGGCAGGCTCTGGAGGCTCCAGTTCGACCCGAAGCCACGTCGCACGACCGTGCACGGAACGGAGCACCGTCGTGATCACACGCCGCCGGGCGCTGCCGCAAGCCGCATCACCCAGGAAAAACGGTGGCGTCGTAGTCGAGGCCGCAACCATGGTCGCGGCGGCATCGGCTATCACTTGATGGCGGACCTGCAGTCGTTCCACACGCGGGTGACGATGACCAAAGCGTTGCGACAGTTGCTCGGAGAGGGCCATCCGGTCGACCTGGAGGCGCTAAGCGCGTTCAGCCCGTACCGCACCGAACACACCAACCGCTTCGGCAATTACGTGACCAACCCCGATCGAAAGCCGGAGCCCTTGGAAGCGCAACTGAGCTTTTCCTTCTCGCCCGATGGGGCGTGATCGGGCGAACGGTGTGTTCTTTACCGAAACCCTTACCGCTCTCCATCAAGTTCGGGCGGCCGGCGCCCTCCGCCCCGCAACGGTCGTCCGGCGATGTGAACCCCGCTTGCGGGCCGGGTTTCCGCCCTGCCGGGTCGCCCGCGAGCTCACGAGGCGAACACTTCACGGCACGGGATCTGCAACCCGGGCAGGAGCACCGTTTCGATCGTGCCGTCTTCGGGGTGGATCGCCGCCGCGGCGCGCGGGTTCTCCTGCAACCGGAACACCTCCACCCGACGGCCCTCCGGGTCGACCATCCAGAGTTCCACCACGCCCTTTTGTGCGTAGACCTTGAGTTTGTTCACCCGGTCCAAACGAGAGGTGCTGGGCGAGAGAATCTCGATCACCAAGTCCGGGGCGCCTTCCGCGCCGGCGTCCGTAAGGACCGAGGCACGGGCAGTCGAGACGAAAGTGAGGTCGGGTTGAAAAACGTCGTGCTCGCTCAGGACCACGTCAAACGGCGCAACGTACACTTTCCCGAGCGGGTGAGTTTGTAGGTACAGCCGTAGGACGACGAGGAGGTTCCCCACGATCTCCTGGTGGAACCGGTTGGGGGCAGGCGCCGGTAACCCTCAACGAGTTGGTAACGCGGTCCTCCCTCGGGCATGGCCCGATAATCCTCGACGTCGAGCAAAGGTGGATCGGTGACCGCCATCGCTCCGCAGTCTCCTGCCCCACCCGTCGAGCGTCAAGCCTCCGCCGGCACCTGCACCTCGCAGCCGATGAACCGCAACGCGCGGATGGACGCCTCGAGCTGGGTTTGGCGGACCAAGACGTAGTCGGTGTCGTACGTGCCGATCGGCAGCACGCTCACGCCGGCCTGCGCCAGGGGAGCAACCACCGACACGAGCAAGCCGACGAGGTCGAGGTCAAAGGGCCCTTCCAACTTGAAGGCCCGCCAACCCGTGCTCGCTTTCGCCTCCGGGACAACGCTCTCCTCGGGACAGATCACCGTCAGTTCGTCGCGGGTGCGCGTCAGGGAGACAAACGATCCTTTTTGCGCCCAGGATGGCACGTCCGCGTCGGCGTCTAAACGGCAGATCGCGAGGTGCTCCGGTAGCACGGAGATGGTGAGCTGAGATTGCGACATGGGGCGGTCGCCCGCGTCGGGGCGGGGAAAGACCTTCGCCGGTTTTCGCACGTTCGCAAGCGGTGGGAGGACAAAACCGCGGGCGGTGCGAGAACAAATCCGCACGCGCTTTAGACCGCTTCCACCAACCGGTCGCGGTCGCGCAACGCGGGGAAGAAGCGCATCCAGAGCGCCACCACCAACAGGGTGCCCACGCCGCCCAAGACGACCGAAGGCACCGCCCCAAGGACCGCCGCAACCGAGCCGGACTCAAACTCCCCGAGCTCGTTGGAGGCGCCGATGAACACCGCGTTGACCGCCGAAACGCGACCGCGCATCACGTCCGGTGTCTCCACTTGGACGAGCGTACCACCACGCTCACGGTGTCAGCCGCGCCGAGCACCAGCAGAAACGGCAAGGCGGCCACCAACGAGGGCGCCAAGCCGAATCCGATGGTGGCCACCCCGAAGATCGCCACGGCGCCAAACATGCGCCGACCTGCCTGCCGGGTCAGCGGGCGATGAGCCAGAAACCCCGCCATGGCAAGCGCGCCCACGGCGGGCGCGCTGCGCAAGAGGCCCAAGCCCCACGGTCCCGTCTGGTAGCCGTCGCCTGCGTAGCCCGGCAGCAGTGCGGTGGCCCCGCCAAACAGGACGGCGAAAAGGTCCAAACTGAGGGCGCCAAGGATGACCGGGCGACGCCAGACGTAGCGCAGGCCGGCCACCAAGGATTCCCAACTCACGGGCGAGCGCGGCGGCCGGGAGCGCGGCTGCGGCAACAGGGCCGTAAAGACCGTGCTCGCCAAGAAGGTCAGGGTGGCCGCGCCAAACACCACGACCGGACCGCAGGCGTACAAGATTCCGCCCAACGCCGGGCCGACGATGCTCGCAGTTTGCCAGGCCGTGGAACTGAGGGCCACGGCGTTACCCAACCTCTCCGGGGAGACCAGACTCGGCAACAACGCCTGGGCGGCGGGGTTGCCGAACGCCCGGGCGCTGCCGATCACGACCGCCACGGCGTAAAGCGGCCAGACGGCCCTCTCGCCCCGCCACGCAAACGCCACCAGGAAAGCGCCGCAGGCGGCGAGCACCGCGTAAGAAACCGCCAACACCTTGCGGCGGTCGAGCACGTCGGCGACGTGGCCAGTGACCAACGCGAGCCCGACGCTGGGCAAGAACGCGGCCAGACCGGTCAGGCCCAGCGCAAACGGATCAGAAGTCAGGGCGTAGACCGTCCAGCCGACGGCCACCGTTTGGACCTGCAGGCCAAGCGCACCCAAAAGGCGGGCGCACCAGAAGCGCGCAAACGCCGCTTCCGTGAAGGCCGCCCAGCCCGCGCGGGGACGTCCGGAGGCCGTCGCGCTCACGGTCGAC
>CAXUNV010000385.1:0-5022 GCA_964252355.1 uncultured Chthoniobacterales bacterium
TTCCTTTCCAATGATGGGGCTTAGTTATCTGCTCTTTTTCGGAACGTTGATGATTTCGCTGTGGGCGACTTGGCGGGTTCGGGCGGCTTACGGTCGCTACAGCCAAGTGCCGGCTTCCGCAGGTTTGACCGGTGCCCAAGTGGCGGCCCACATCCTCGCGGCTGGCGGCCTGCGCGCCCTCCAGCGCGATGAGGGCAACCAACCGATGGGCGACCATTACGACCCGGTGAACCGGCGGTTGGTGTTGTCCCCGCAAAATTACGAAGGCACCTCCACGGCCGCGGTCGGCGTGGCGGCTCACGAGTGCGGTCACGCCTTGCAGCACCAGCAGGCCTACGCGCCCCTGACGTGGCGCATGGCGGCGACCAGCACGGTCGGTTTTGCCAACATGGCGGTGGGCATCCTGCCGATTTTCGGGCTGTTGACCGGCATGCTGCGGCCGATGCTGTTGATCCTCTGCGTGGCTTGGGGCGTGATCATGCTGTTTAACCTCGTTACTCTGCCGGTCGAGTATGATGCCTCAGCGCGCGCCAAGCGGGTGTTGCGCGACATGGGGCTCATCCAGGGCGCAGGTGAAGTCGCGGCCGTGAACCGGGTTTTGGACGCAGCGGCGCTGACCTACGTGGCGGCGTTTGTCACCTCGTTGGCGTACCTGCTCTACTACGTGATGCCGTTGCTGGGTGGGAGTCGTCGCGACTGACACGGCGGCAACGGGAGTCCTCACCGGGACCAAGCGAATCGTCAAGGCCCGCCTGCGCACCCGCGCAAGCGGGCTTTTTCGTCTCCTTTTGGGAGGACCGGAGCTCCGGCGCTGCGCGCATCGCCAATGGCAGATCGCAAATTGCAAGTGGAGAAACGGAGGGGAACGTGCCGGCGCAGCCGCCCCACGATCGTCCCAAGGGAGGGGTGAGTGCTCTGCCCTGCCGCCGGCGCGAACAACCCCGGCACCTGGCCGGACGCCTGCCCGGCTCCAGGACGGGCGGGACGCCCGCGCTCCCCTAAAAGCCCGGTGGCGGCGGCTTTCCCCGGCAACCGGCAACCGTGAACTGGAAACCGGTAACCGCCTTCGCCTTTCTCGTTGCCCCTTTCCGTCCGGCCAGCCTAGGCTTCTGTTTCGAACCTGTCACAAACGTCCCGTGGCCCGCCGGGCCCGCCGGAGATAGAGGATGTCCAAATCACCGCCCCGCCGCCGACAAGCCCGCCGGAGAACCATGTCACCCGATTCACCCAACCCCGCCACCGCCTTCCAAAACCCCGCGTTGTACGTGAACCGGGAACTCAGTTGGTTGGAGTTCAACCACCGGGTGTTGGAAGAGGCCCAGGACACGTCCAACCCGTTGCTGGAACGGCTCAAGTTTCTCTGCATCGTCAGTTCGAACCTCGACGAGTTCTTCGAGGTGCGCGTCGCCGCCTTGAGACAACAGCGCCTCAGCAACCTCAACGGCGCGGGTCCGGACGGCATGAACCCCAGCGAGCAGTTGACGGCCATCTCGTTGCGCGCGCACCGGATGGTCGAAGACCAGTACCGTTTGTGGAATGAGGACCTGGTGCCGGCGCTGGAGGCCCAGAACGTCTTCTTCCTGCATTGGGATGAGCTGACCAAGGAAGAGAAGGCGTACTACACGAAGTACTACGAGACGTCCGTTTACCCGGTGCTCACCCCTCTGGCGATCGACCCAGTCCACCCGTTTCCGCAGCTGTTGAACAAGAGCCTTAACGTGGCGGTGGAACTGGACGGCAAAGGTCTCAGCACCAACCTCGCCGTGGTGCAGGTGCCGCGAATCCTGCCGCGCCTCCTCCCGTACCGCGCCGCGGAAAGCGGCACCTACCGGTACCTTTTCATCGGCAACCTCATCCAGGCCCACGTGGGATCTTTGTTCCACGGGGTCAACGTACGGGGCGCCTACCAGTTTCGCGCCACCCGCAACAGCGACCTTTACCTCGACGAAGAAGAAGCCGACAACCTGCTCAAAGCGATAGAGGCCGAACTGCGCCGGCGCAGCCGCGGCGACGCGGTCCGCTTGGAGCTCCAAACGGATTGCCCGCCCCACCTCAGCGAGCAACTCCTGCAGACGTTCGGGCTCACGGACGCCGACCTGTTCCGGGTGGATGGCCCCGTCAACTTTCTTCGGCTCATGCCGGTGATCAACCAAGTCGATCGGCCGGAGTTGAAGTTCCGCCCGTTCGTTCCGCAGATCGTGACGAACACGGGGGATCACGAGGACATCTTTTCCCAAATCCGTCGCCGCTCCATCCTGCTGCACCACCCGTACGACAGCTTCGAGAGCGTGCTCGACTTCATCGAGCAGGCAGCCGAGGACCCGAACGTGCTGGCGATCAAGCAGACTCTTTACCGGACCAGCGGCGACTCGCCCATCGTCAACGCGTTGGCCGAAGCCGCCGAGAGCGGCAAACAAGTCACGGTCGTGATCGAGTTGAAGGCCCGGTTTGACGAAGCCGCCAACATCAAATGGGCGCGCACGCTGCAGGAGGCGGGGGTGCACGTGGTGTTTGGCATCGTCGGCTTGAAGACGCACGCCAAGCTGGCGTTGGTCGTCCGGAAGGAGGAGGACGGCATCCGGCGCTACTTGCACCTCGGCACGGGGAACTACCATCCCTCGACGGCGAAGCTCTACACCGACTTGGGCTTGCTGACGTGCGACCCGGTCCTGACGGACGATTGCGCGGAGCTGTTCAACTGGCTCACCGGCGTCTCGGTCTTTCCCGAGTTGAAGAAGATCCGGGCTGCACCCAAGGCGTTGCATGATTTCATGCTCGAGATGGTCGAACGCGAAACCGAGCACGCCCGCGCGGGTCGTCCCGCCGGCATCTTTGGCAAGGTGAACGCGTTGGTGGATACGGAGTTGATCCACACCCTCTACGCGGCCTCACAGGCCGGGGTGAACATCCGGTTGATGGTGCGGGGCGTCTGCTGCCTGCGCGCCGGGGTTCCGGGCGTCAGCGAACGCATCGTCGTCCGGAGCTTGGTGGGGCGCTTCCTCGAGCACAGCCGCGTTTACCGGTTCGAGAACGGCGGTCAACCCGAGACTTACTTGGCGAGCGCCGATTGGATGCCGCGGAACTTTTTCCGCCGGGTGGAAACCTGTTTTCCACTGGAGGATCCGGGCATCCGCGAAAAGGTCGACGGCATCCTTGACGTCTACTGGCGCGACAACGTCAAGGCGCGCCAGCAGGGCGAAGGGTTGACTTACGAAAAACTGCACGCCGCCGATGGCGAGCGGGTGGACGCCCAAGCCGTCTTTTTGGAACAACTGCTCAAACGCAAAGCTCCCAAGTTGGAAGCCAAGCCCGTGCTGCTGAAAGGGGCGAGCAAAGTGCGGGAAGCGACCGTGGCGGTCGGCCCCCCGGCGTAGCGCAGAGGCGCGGTTGCCAGCTTTCCATTCCCGGTGTCTCGGCCGGTGGTCAGGCCGCCAACGTCACACCGCAAACGCCGAACGCCAGACGTCGCACTTATTTTGGCAGGTGCTCGAGGCAGTACTCCTGGCCGTCCCGGCCCGAGACGCGGAACTCCAGGTCGGCGCCGTCGCGCTCCGTCCTTTTGCAGACGGCGCAGCGGTGCAAGGCGTCGTCGGTGGGACCGGTCGTGGCGGCCTGAAACTTCACCCGGCGCCGCTGTTGTTCCCGCCCGGTTTGGGCGCCGCGCACGGCGGCCGGCCCGAAGAAGAGGAGGTAGTTCAGGAGGCAAATGACGATCGCGGCCTTGACGGCAAGCGGACCGGCCACGAATGAGAGCAGCGTCGGCGCCAAGCTGAGCAGCGCCACCCATTTCACCCGCACCGGGATCACCAGAAAGACGTAGATTTGCAGGTTGGGAAAAACCGTCGCGAAGGCAAAAAAGAGCGAGAGGTTCAGCAGGAATGGCAAGGTATTGCCCTGGCTTTGGCCCGCGCCGAGGAAGAAGGCGGCTACGGTCACGCCAGCCATGCCGAGCAGGTAGTAGAGGGTGAGCCGAAAGGCGCCCCAGGTCTGCTCCAGGGCGTCGCCGATCCACCACATGAACCAGAGGTAGAAAAAGAGGAACAACGGCTGCATGCCGGGGCTGGCGTAGCGGAACAGCACTTCGGGGATGAAGATGTAGGAAACCAAGCGCCAGACTTGACCCTGCAGAACGAGGCTTGGCTCCAGGGTGAGCAGGTTCAGGTACTCCGGCTGGAACAAGTGCAGGATGTAGACCAACAGGTTCAAACCCGCGATGGTCGGGATCAGCCTGGGGATCGCGAGAAAGCCGAAGCGTGACTCAAGGGCAGAAATCCAAGACATGCGGGCGGGGGTGGACACGCTGGGACTCTCGGCCGCTCGCCTCCCGCAGACAAGTCGGCACAAGCATAGCCCGGCCAGGGGCGGTTAGGGCGGGCACTCGGCGCAGGTCATGCGCCCGTTTGGGTCCGGTAATCAGCCGGACTTTTCAGGGTGCCTAACTCACCGGCATCGCCTGCGTGCAACTTGAAAAGCCAGCCGTTCCCGTAAGGGTCGGTGTTGACGAGGCCTGGGTTGGTTTCCAGTTCGGGATTGGTCTCGACGACCTCGCCGCTCACCGGCGCGTAGATGTCGCTGGCGGCCTTCACGGATTCAACGATCGCCGCCGCTTGACGCGCGGCCAGCTTGGTCCCGACCTTCGGTAGCTCCACAAAGACGATGTCGGTGAGTTCGGCCTGGGCGTGGTCGGTGATCCCGACCGTCACCGTCTCTCCGTCCGCCCGCACCCATTCGTGCGTCTCGGCATACTTGAGGTCGTCCGGGACTTTCATGACCTCTTGTATAACGGTTTTTTTTCGACCGTCGCCCCAAATTTTCGGCCGCGGACTTCGACCTCCAACGCCGTCCCAGGTTTGGCCAACGCGGTGGGCACGTAGCCTAGGGCGATGCCAACGCCCAACGTCGGAGACAGCGTCCCACTGGTCACCTCTCCGACGGGGGCGCCGCGGGCCCAGAGCGGATAATGCGCCCGCGGCGGCGGCGCCTTGTCGGCGGCGCGCAACGCCACCAGGCGCGCCTCCGGGC
>CAXUNV010000386.1:0-5015 GCA_964252355.1 uncultured Chthoniobacterales bacterium
GGGTTTGTGTCTAAGTGTGACCCGCTCCGAAAAGGCGGCAGGACGCCTTTGCGGATGTTCTACAAACCCCAACATCTTGGGGTACGGTTGCCGAAAAATCGTACCCGTAGGGTTTGCGCTTGTGTCGACCGCGGTCGTTCGGTAGCCTCCCCGCGGCACGCCGTCGTATGTACCTCCAATCCCTCGAGTTGATCGGGTTCAAGTCGTTCGCCCACAAGACCGTGCTGAACCTGCATCGCGGGGTGACGGCCATCGTCGGACCGAATGGCTGCGGCAAGTCGAACGTGCTGGACGCCATCCGTTGGGTGCTCGGCGAGCAGTCGGCCAAGGCGCTGCGCGGGGGCGAAATGGCGGACGTGATCTTCAGCGGCACCGACAGCAAAAGTGCCGTGGGCTTGGCCGAAGTTTCCCTGACCTTTGCCGAGTGCGAACAGGAACTCGGCATCGACTACCACGAGGTGCGCATCACCCGGCGCGTGCACCGCGACGGCCGCTCCGATTACCTGCTCAACGGCACCTCCTGCCGGCTGAAAGACATCCAGCTGCTGTTCATGGACACCGGCATCGGCCGTTCCGCCTACTCCATCATGGAGCAAGGCAAGATCGACCTGATCCTCAGTTCGCGTCCGGAGGATCGGCGCGCGGTCTTCGAGGAAGCCGCCGGGATCACGAAGTACAAGGCCCAGAAGAAAGAGGCGTTGCGCAAGCTGGAGGGCACCGAGGCGAACTTGGTGCGCTTGACCGACATCATGAAGGAGGTCCGACGCCAGATCGGTTCCTTGCAGCGGCAAGCGGGCAAAGCCCGGCGGTACCAAGGGCTCTGGCAGGAGGTCCGGTTGCTCGACCTGCACCTCTGCCGCAAGCAGGCCGACGAAATTGGCGAGTGGTCGGCGCGGGCGGAACGGGAGGCGGCCCGGTTGCGCGCCCAGGGCGAATCCCTCGAAACGGAGTTGGCGTCCAAGGAGGGTTGCTTGGTCGAAGAGCGCCGCGCTTTGGAGGTATTGGAGTTGCGTACCCTCCAGGCCCGCGAGCGGCTGCAGGATCTCAAGAGCCAAGCGGATGCCGCCGAGGGCCGCGTTGGGTTGAACGAGGAGCGGATCGCGGAGGCGGAAGCCCTGGCCCGGCGTTACGCTGAGGATGCCGCCGCTGCCGAAGAAAAGATCCGGGTGCAACGGGGTCAACTCGCGGAGGCGGACCGCCGGTTGGCGGAGCTGGCGATGTCCTTGCAGGTCGAAGAGGAACGCCTGCGGGTGGAAGGCGAGGCCGTGGGCGCCCTGCGTGCGCGACGCCTGGAGCGCGAACGGGCGGCGCAGGAGATGCAACGCCAGATCGGGGGGCGCGAAAGCCGCTTGGCGGCTCTCCGCGGAGAACTTTCCAACACGCTCAACGGTCGTGAAGCGGGCGAGACCCGGCTTGGGCTGCTGCAACGGGAGTTGGCCCAGGCCACCTTGCGCCGGGATGAACTCGCGGCCCAGGCCGCAGCCACGCAGGACGCCGCGGAGGCTGCCCGGGCGCGGGCGGAAGCGTGTCGGCACGACGCGCAAGCGGCGGAACACGGGTTGGCGGATGCGCATCGCGACCTGCAGGCGGCCGAGCGCGCGTGGGTCGCCGGGCAACGCGGCGTCGCCGAGCGCGAATCGAAGCTCGAGGTGCTACGCCACTTGAACGAGGAAGGCGTCGGACTTGGGGCAGGCACCGAGGCGGTGCTCAGAGGTTTGGACGACCCGCAGACGCACCGCGCGGCCATCGTCGGCGCGGTCGCAAACTTTTTGGAAGTACCCGACGACTGCATCCCTGCGGTCGAGGCGGCCTTGGGCCAGCACCTCCAGGCGATCCTGGTCGGCGACGAAGGGGCGGCGGAAGCCATCGCGCAAAGTTTGGCGCGTGCCGGGGTTGGCCGGGCGGCACTGTTGCCAAAGACGTCGGCTCCCGGCGACCGCCCCGTGGAAGCGTCGCTGTTGCCCGAAGGGGCCTCTGGCTGGTTGCTCGACCGCGTCAAGGTGCAAGGGCCGGTAAAGGCGCTGATGCATGACCTGCTCGGCCGGGTCGTCCTGGCCTCCGACCTGGAAACGGCGTTCCGGTTGAAGAGGGCCGCACCGCACTTGCCGGTGGTGACCCTCGCCGGAGAGTACTTTGCCGCGACCGGTTTGGTGCTGGCGGGCAGGCCGGTGGAGGCCAACCAGTCGGTCTTCCGACGCAAGCTGCAGATCGGCGCGTTGCACGCCGAGTGCGTCGAAGCGCAACGCGTGGTGGATGAGGCGAACGAGCGGCGGGGAACGGCCACAGGGCGCGTGGAAGACGCGCAGAGCCGGCTGAACCAAGCACGCGACCGCGCCCAGCGGGCTCAGCTCGAGACCTCAAGCCTCCACGGCCAACTCTCCCTGCTCGAGCGCGAGTTGCGCGAGGGTGAGGGCAAGCTCAAGAGCTTGGTTTGGGAAAAGGAGAACACCGAGGCACGTCTCCTGAAGGCGGCGGAGCGCGTGCAGGTCGTGCAAGCGGAGTTGGACGTCATCGTCGGCGAATCTAGCAGGCTGCAAGACGAGTTCTCGACGTGCCTCGCCGAGGTGGACGCGTTGCGTGCCGAAGAGGACGATCGGGCGGAGTTGTTGAACGAGCAGAAGGTGCAGGTGGCGACCGAACGTCACCGGCGCGAAAACGTCGAACGCGAGCGCCAACCGATGGCCGCGCGGCTGCATGAGCTCAACGAGTTGATCGCCGGCCGCCGGCGCGAGATCGCCATCTACCGCCAGCGGGTCGAGGCGCTCACCGCGGAAAACGAGCGGCTCCGCCTCCAAGCCGTGGCCCTGACGGAACACCACGCCACGACGGCTGCCGACGTGGCGAGCCTGCAAGCGGAGCGCACGCGCCGTGTGGAAGGCGTCGAACGGGCCGAAACGGACCTGCGTCGGTTGCGCAAAGAACTTTCCGAGTGTCAGGAGGCCCGGGGCCGGGAAGAAGTGCGCGGGACGCAGCTCGCCCTGCGGCTCGACCGAGTGCGCGAGCACGCCGCCCAGCGTTACGGCACCGATTTGCCGGGGTTCGCGCCCGATTGGCCTGCCTTCCATGCGGCCGTGCGCGAAGCCCACGAGCGCGCCGCCGCCGCGGCGGCGGCAGAGCCCGCCGCGCTCGCCCCACCTGCAGACCCGCTTGACTGGACGTTCGTGGAGAAAGCGGTGGCAGAAGGTACGGAGCGCCTCGATGCCATGGGCCCGGTCAACCTTGAGTCCATCCAAGAGTACGATGAGCTTGAGGAGCGCGCGCGCTTCCTCACGGCACAACACGATGATTTGACGAAATCGAGGACGGAACTGCTCGACGCCATCGGCAAGATCAACGCGACCACGACGGAGCTGTTCGCCGGGACGTTCGCACAGGTGCGGCAGAACTTTCAGGAGATGTTTGTGGAGCTTTTCGGCGGCGGCAAAGCCGATCTGCTCTTGGTCGATGCGGACGATCCTCTCGAAAGCGGGATCGAAATCATCGCCAAACCGCCCGGGAAGCAGCTCCAGTCAGTCTCGTTGTTGTCGGGCGGTGAAAAGACCATGGCGGCCGTCGCCTTGCTCTTCTCGATCTACATGGTCAAGCCGAGCCCATTTTGCGTGCTCGACGAGATGGACGCCCCGTTGGACGAATCGAACATCACGCGCTTCATCAAGATTTTGGACCGGTTCGTCTCGCAGAGCCAGTTCGTCGTCATCACCCACAACAAGCGGACCATCGCCAAAGCCGACGTGCTTTACGGGGTGACCATGGAGGAGCACGGCATCAGCAAACTTGTCGGGGTGCGCCTAACCAAACGCCTGGAGCCGGGCGCACAAGGCGAACTTCTCGACCCGGACATGGTACCCACGGTCTGACTTGAAAGCGCCGGAGGGTCCGGTGGGGCTTGGGGTTAGCCCTGCGTTGAGCGTTGCGGGTGCCGTATTCCGAGGAAGGCGGGGCCTTGCGCGCGACGCCGGTGGGGCGCAGACCCGGCCGCCAAAACTTGGCCGTTACCGGGGTTAATGCTCGGCGGGCGGTCTAAGCCTGCAGCCCTACGGGACAAGTCGGAATCATCAAGGATAGAAAGCGCTACCCTGGTCATCTGAGCCGGCACCCTCCGCCCGGCGGACGTTGGTCGGCAGGAGCGGCTCCATTTAGCCGGCCGGGTCTTCGCCCCACCGGCGTCGCCCGCAGGGTCCGGCTGGCGTTCTCGCCGGCAACCGGCAACCCGGAACCTTCCCACCCTCACACCACCCCGGCGGCCACGGCCGCTTCAGGCACGTCAACCCAGCGTCCGTGCTCGCGGATCAGGTCCACCAAACGGTCGACCGCCTCCGCTTCCGGGATGTTGAATTTCACCGCCTGCTTGCCGACGTAGAGGTTCACTTTGCCGGGTGCGCCGCCCACGTAGCCAAAATCGGCGTCGGCCATTTCGCCCGGGCCGTTCACGATGCAACCCATGACGGCGATTTTGACCCCCTTCAGGTGATGCGTGGCCGCGCGGATCTTGGCGGTGGTGGTCTGCAGGTTGAACAACGTCCGGCCGCAGGACGGGCAAGCGACGTAATCGGTCTTGAAGATGCGCACCCCGGCGGCTTGCAGGACGTTGTAGGCCAGGCGCAACGACTGGCCCGGCGCCTCTTCGCCCTGGACCAACACCGCGTCGCCGACCCCGTCGCAGAGCAACGCGCCAAGGTTGGTTGCTGCATCCAAAAGGCTGCCTAGAAATGGTTTGGAAGGGTCGACGGACGGTTGCAGGGTGTCCTTGAGCAGCACCGGATGCCGCGCGGCCACGCGCGCGGCCAACAGGCGAAACCCAGTGATGACCGGCAAGTCGAGGCCGTCCGACAACGTGACCAACGTCGGCTCCGGGCGGGCGTTCGCGGCCGCGACCTGGGCGGGGTCGCGCGGGTCCAACGCGACCACGGCGTTGCGTTCCAACACGATCTCGGGCTGGAAGTCGCCCATCCGGTCCAACTTGTGCGCCACCTGCTCGAACGTCTGGAGTCGCACCACCACGCGCACCGTTTCTT